>JAYXXU010000173.1:0-1055 GCA_036019135.1 Pseudomonadota bacterium
AAACGTTATAAATCAAATACATCAAGAAGAAGCACAGAAGATATGGTCATCAGTGACTTACATAGCACCTGATCAAAACTTGGGCACACTGATGTACACTGCAAAAGATGAATCCACACTCATGGCAGAAGCAGAATGGCTACCCAACAACTCATTTATATTTTGCGGACAGAAGGGTGTGACATGGCACAAATATCAAAGCAGTGGCGTGCCCAGAGTGTCATTCAACATGTTTCTGCTGGATGCTAGTCGTAAAAAGTATCTTGTTTCAAACTGCTAGGCTCGTAGCCAAAACCAACAGTTGCCATCCATGGGTGCGTTGGTGGGTGAGTCGATCCATATGGCTCTGTCAATGCCCGACCATTGGGGCACCAACTGCCACAACTGATCTGCTTGGGGTATCATGCTTCTGTTGACAGTGACCACGGCACGACCTTTAGTGTCCAATGTGCGGATCACACGTTGCAGTTGACCTTCAAGATGTTGGGGTTCGGTCACAAAGTGCAGACTGTTGAGTGCATAGGCCCTGGGCCATATGCCTTGATTGTGTTGCCACCAAGCATCAGTCAACTCAGCATCTGCTGTGAATCTGGGATCCACTCCGCTCACAGTCACATACGCAGACGCAAACAGATTCTCTCCACAACCAATGTCCACGGTTCTGTGATCTGCCACGTCGATCGTGTCCAACAGCCAATGAGCCAGTCTGGTGCTCCATGCTGTGATGCCATGCTGTCTGGGAGTCATTGACCACTGCTGTTGTTCTGAGTCCACCCAATGGGTCACACGCCACTGAGCGGGTGGTTGCCATTGATCACGCCATGCACGGTATTCGTCGCGTTCACAGAATTCATTGAGACTTTGATAATGTTCCCACATATGGGATATTTAGGTCTATTGGTAGATCTGCATGGCAATCCTGATCACACGCCACACAGTGAGAAACTTCTTCTTTTCGGGTTCAGGCACGTTCACATCAGTGGGCACATTGTAGTGTTCTTCGTAGGGTTGTCGGGGTTTGGGCAGGGGCATTATGAACTCCTTGGGTTCCCAGG
>JAYXXU010000174.1:0-2709 GCA_036019135.1 Pseudomonadota bacterium
GCAGCAACAACCGTTGGCAAACCGAGACTCGCACCGTCACCATGCTGCTGGTTTATAGCGAAGAAGCCGCTCAGCGCTTGGGAGACTCTGCCATGCAAGCACGCTTGTATGAGGGAGTGCGCCTGACCAATGAAGCCCTACAAAACTCCCGTGCCAACTTCTATGTCAAAGCCGTTGGCATCATGAAGCGCCAGCTACAAGGCGGCACATTAGGCACAGTATTGCCGGCGGCCAGACCGGATAACGTGATTCAGACTCGACGCAATGAAGTCGCTGCTGATGCGGTCTATTACGAAGGCACAGAAAGCGGCTGCGGCTTGGCCTATATCAATGCGCCTGCCACATGGATGGTTGGTACTGGCTCGCTCAACTGTGGCACAACCGTGATGCGCCATGAGTTCGGACACAACATGGGACTCGACCACGCAGGAGAAGATGGAGGCTCTGCACCATATGCCAAAGGCTTTGGGCCAATCAAAACTGTGATGGGTGGCAACGCAATCCCTTACTTTGCAAATCCCCGTCTATTCACGCAAGACTTTGGCCTAAAAATGGGGATCGAAGATGAGGTTGATGCCGTGCGTGCCATGAATGACCGTTCGCTTGCGGTATCATTGTTCCGCTAAGGCGAATTACGCTATTGAGACCCTAAGCATCCCGCCGAACACACCTCATCAAGATGTCGGCGGGGTGATGATGATCTATCATGCCGATGTTTTGCACCTGTTATCGTTTTTAAAGGCTTAACCATGAAACAACGCCTCACTATCCCAATGCTTGTGATGGCTATCGTGGCCTTTGCAGTGATTGTCATGCTTGGTTTTGGCATTGCACGCTGGCTTGGTACATCTGAGACGGATGTCTCCGCACCTGCGGTAGCCGAAGCATCAAGCAACACCAACTCAACCACACCAAACAGCGCATCCAACAACAGCATGGCTGCGCATCAGGTCACAACAACCCGTGCAACCACACCGCATGATGCCAATGCCGTTTTGGCACGCAGGGCAAGCATGCGCCTAGATCCAGCCCTCATTGCCGTTGGACAGCAAAAAACGCAGATTTTAGAACTGGTTAATCCACAAGAAGTCTTCAATGCCATGCCGTATCTCACAGAAAAACAACGCACTGATCAGCGTAGTTTCATTCGCTACGACCCGTATGTGATCGAAACCAAATTCGTCGGCGATGCGATTGATATTTATATTCCCGAAATCGGCACAACACTGTTGGGTGTAATCGAACAAGTCGAAACTCAAGGCGAAGTCATTCGCTGGGCAGGTACACTGCAAAACTTTAATTCAACGCAAAGCCGTTTTTCGATCTCCCAAACGATACGAGACAATTACGCGGTGGCGACATTTGACACACCAATGGGTTCATTCAACCTTGAAGCCAAAAACGGACTGGGTTGGATTGTGAACCAAACAGAGGATTTTCACTTGCCCAGTGATGGCAAAGACTATGTAGACGTGCCCAATCAACGCGGTGGCGCTACGCAACACAGCCACTCACATTAGCTAAGCAATTGATATAAAATAAATCATAGACTGCTACGTTCAGATCAATAGCAGTCGGAATGACAAGTGATACTGGCTAGTTATGCGATTTGTATTGCTGCAAGCTGCTGACGTATATCATCAGGCAATGCCCCTGATTGCTGCGTATTAAAATCAAAATATACCTGAACCGCCTTGCCACGCGCGGTACAGATGCCGTGCTGCCAGACCTCTTGGGCGACCACAAACGAGGAGCGGCCAATCCGTTCGATACCTGTACGGACTTCAACGGGTTGGCCGTAGTGGGTTTGCGCGACAAAATCAATTTCGACCCGTGCGAGGATCAGGCTCATTTGGTCAATGTCGAGATTGGGGCTAAAAATCCGAAAAATCGGTTCGCGGGCGGTTTCAAACCAGCCTGAAATCACGGTATTGTTGATATGCCCAAAGGCATCGGTTTCGTAAAAACGTGGGGTGATGGTCAGGGTAAACATACGCAGCTCGGTGTCGATGAGAAGCGTATGTTAATCAGCTTGGGCGAACAACGCGATGACCTAGCGTGACAATTGATGGTTGTGGTCAGTTGGATGGTTTACCGCTCATGCTCAACAGTTTGTTTGGCAAAATTCAACTCATACAAGTCAGGAACTTTCTCAAACTTAAGTGAACCTTTTTTCATCCATCGCTCAATCTTTTCTCTGCCAACAATTTTTAACAAATTTGCAAGCAATTCAAATTTAGCACTTCCAAAATAAAACACCTTAACAGAAACAAAATTTTCATCGAAATCAAAAATCTCCTTGACATAATCACCATCTGAAGCATCCATTGAATGCCCCCAAACATAAATCTCCAACTCACCACCAGAACCTTCTGCTATATTAGACACCTCACGATCATGGCTTAAGAACAAGTAATCTGTATCGTTCATCAATTTTTGATGATACTTTAAGAAACCATACAAGCCGTAATCAACCAACAGCCTGTCATCAATATCATCAATACCTAATACAATTTTCTTGTTTGGATTTCCCGCTTGCCCATGCAGAAAATAATAGTGCTTTTCAAGTGATGAGCTTGATTGCTCATAAAATCCAGAAAAAGTTGAAGTATAGATCTCTTGCGAAAGTATAAAAGCAGCCTATAATTTGAGCTATGAAATATGCTCAGATTCAGTCCTACACGGACTCACAGCTCAAGCGTCTGATCG
>JAYXXU010000175.1:0-6692 GCA_036019135.1 Pseudomonadota bacterium
AACCGAATTTTAGACAGCAAGTTGAATGGGAGCTGGCGGCACTTGAGCAGGCTGATCTGATATTTATATATTTTGCTGCGGGCAGTCATTCACCGATTTCTCTGCTTGAATTGGGTTTGCATGCTCAGTCGGGTAAATTGATTATTGTCTGCCCAGAAGGATTCTGGAAAAAGGGGAACGTGGATATTGTTGCGCATCGTTTTGGTTTGCCCGTATTTAAAGATTTAAATGCAGGGCTGATTTGCCTAAAGCAAAGAATTGTAGGATTACCACGCTTGGCGTGATTCAGTCACTTATTGCCATAAATCCAAAGTTTTTCAGCCGTCTTCACTGTTTTTGACTAAAAAATCCTCTGTGAATCAGGCAAAATACTCGCCGGATTTTTTTCATTCCTGAAATTTCATTTTTAGACGAGAGATGACCTCATGTCACTGGATAACCTGACTTCCGACGCATTGGCGGCAATTACAGCCGCACCCGATCTGGCCACGCTTGATCAAGTGCGGGTGCAGTTTACTGGTAAAAAAAGCCAGTTGACGGAGCTTTCTAAAGCACTGGGCAAGCTTGACCCCGATGAACGCAAAAGCCAAGGCGCTGCACTGCACCAAGTGCGCGAAGCGATCAATGGTGCTTTGGCCGAAAAACAAGCCGCACTACAACAGGCTGAGCTGAATGCCAAACTGGCCAGTGAAACCATTGACATCAGTCTACCAGCACGCGGCCAGCAGCTTGGCACGATCCATCCCGTCACACAGGTGATTGAGCGGATCAGTCAGTTTTTTATTCAGGCTGGTTTTCAGGTGGCAGAAGGCCCTGAGGTCGAAGACGACTATCATAACTTTGAAGCGCTGAATATTCCCAGTCACCATCCCGCGCGTGCGATGCACGACACGTTTTATTTTGATGTGCATCATCTGCTGCGCACCCATACCAGTTCGGTGCAGATTCGCAGCATGCAAGCAGGTGAGCCACCGATTCGGATCATTTGCCCCGGTCGTGTCTATCGCTGCGATTCGGATCAGACCCATTCGCCGATGTTTCATCAGATCGAAGGCCTATTGATCACTGAAGACACCAGCTTTGCTGAGCTAAAAGGCTTGATCGTGCAGTTTTTAAATGTGTTTTTTGAAAAAGAGTTGAAGGTGCGTTTCCGCCCGTCTTATTTCCCGTTTACTGAGCCGTCGGCAGAAGTGGACATCATGGACGAGCGTGGTTGCTGGCTGGAGGTGTTAGGCTGTGGCATGGTGCATCCGAATGTGCTGAAAAATTGTGGGATTGATCCTGAGCGTTATAAAGGCTTTGCATTTGGTTTAGGGGTCGAGCGGTTTGCCATGTTGCGTTATAACGTGAATGACCTGCGTTTATTTTTCCAAAACGATGTGCGCTTTTTGCGTCAGTTTGCTTAAGCCTTTATTCCAGATTGCAAAATAGGATTGAATCAGATGAAAGTCAGTGAAAGTTGGTTGCGTGAGCTGGTCAATCCAGCCTTAGACAGTGATGCGTTGGCGCATCAGTTGACCATGGCAGGCTTAGAGGTCGATGATAATTCACCTGTCGCCGTGCCTTTTAGCGGTGTGTTAGTGGGTGAGGTGTTGACTGTTGAGCAACATCCCGATGCCGACCGACTACGGGTCACCACGGTGAATATTGGCAGTGCTGAGCCACTTCAGATCGTCTGTGGTGCGCCGAATGTAGTGGTCGGTGCACGTGTGCCAGTGGCGACGGTCGGCGCAGTACTGCCAAAGGATTTTAAAATCAAAAAAGGCAAGCTGCGCGGTGTTGAATCGCATGGCATGCTGTGTGGCGCTTCCGAAATTGGCCTAGAAGATACGGTCGATGGGCTATTGATTTTGCCGAATGATGCACCGATTGGGCAGGATATTCGCGCTTATCTAAATCTAGATGATCGGGTGATTGAGCTGGGGATTACCCCCAATCGTGGTGATTGTTTAAGTGTGCGGGGATTGGCGCGTGAGTTGGGTGTGCTCAATCAATTGGCTGTGCAAGATCTACATGTTGAGCCAGTACCAGCCACGACTGAGCTGTCCAAAAACGTGCATCTGAATGACTCAGGCTGCCCGCGTTATGCTGGGCGGGTGATCAGCGGGATTAATCCACAAGCGACCACACCAGCATGGATGGCCGAAAAGTTACGCCGTTGCGGTTTGCGCAGCCACAGCCTGTTGGTCGATATCACCAACTATGTATTGCTGGCGCTGGGTCAGCCGATGCATGCATTTGATGTGGATCAATTGCAAGGTGATCTCAGTGTGCGTATGTCGACCGCCGGTGAGCAGCTTAAATTACTGAACGAACAACAAGTGACGCTGGATGACGACACGCTGTTGATTTGTGACGAGCGCGGCGCGGTGGCATTGGCAGGGGTGATGGGTGGTTTTGATAGCCGAGTCACGGATGCCACGCAGAATATTTTCCTTGAAAGTGCATTTTTTGCGCCACTAGCGATTGCAGGTCGGGCGCGGCGTTATGGTCTACACACGGATGCATCACAGCGTTATGAGCGTGGCGTGGATTATCAGTTGCCATTGTTAGCGCTGGAATACGCGACTCAGTTGATCGTGCAGTATGCCGGCGGTCAGGTCGGCGCGGTGGTGCTGGCCGAGCGTTTGGAGGATCTGCCTGTGCGTTCAGCGATTGAGTTGACGCTCGCAAATACCAGTCGCTTGTTAGGTTTTGATGTTTCGGCCGAGTTTGTGGTGGAGAGTTTGCAGCGCTTGGGCATGCGCGTTACTGGTGATGCATTGGGCTGGCAGGTGACGCCACCGTCACATCGGTTTGATCTCAGCATCGCCGAAGATTTGATTGAAGAGGTGGCACGGATTTTTGGTTATGACAACATTCCAGTTCGTCTGCCTGTTTTATCCTTACAACTACAAGCCACGACTGATCATCTGAGTCTTGCAGGGCTTCGTCAGACCTTAGTCGGTTTGGGATATCAAGAAGCGATAAGCTTCAGCTTCAGTGATGAAAAGCTTGAGAAAAAAATCAATCCAGCCGCACAGCCATTGATGCTGGCCAACCCGATATCGAGCGACTTGGCGGCGATGCGTACCACGCTACTGTCGAGTTTGATTCCCTCGGTGCAGCACAACGTCAATCGACAGCAGAGTCGAGTACGGTTGTTTGAAACGGGCTTGCGGTTTATGCCGAGTACGGATGGTATTGAAAAGTTGGCGCAGATTCCGACCTTGGCACTCATTGCGACAGGTGGTCATGTGCCAGAGCAATGGCATGCCAAACCCAAGGCAATGGATTTTTATGATCTCAAAGCCGAGTTAGAGATGGTTTTGCAGGCTGGCCGTGTGACGGCGAGCTATATCCGTGCTGAGCGTGCTTGGTTACACCCTGGTCAGAGTGCTGATATTGTGGTGAATGGTCAGGTGGTGGGGTATCTCGGCCGATTACATCCTGCGTTAGAAACGGCATTAGATTTAGCAGAAACGTTTGTGGCTGAATTAGATCTTGATGTAGTCATGTTGCCGTATGTATCGAATTTTACACAATTATCACGCTTTCCTAGTGTACGACGTGATATTGCGATTTTGATCAGTGATAAGATAGATATTGATCAAATACAGGCATCTATTCAAACAGCCGCTGGGTCACTGCTCATTCAATGCTGGCTGTTTGATGTATATGCGGGACAAGGGATTGAGTCTGGTCAGCGTTCGTTAGCTTTTGCGCTGTTATGGCAGCATCCCGATCGGACGCTTGAAGATGTGGAAATCAAAGAAGGCATGCAGCGAGTCATCGATGCATTGGCCAAGACTTACAACGCAACACTGAGGGCATCATGACCGCACTGACAAAAGCCGAGATGGCTGATCACTTAAGCGAAAAAACGGGTCTTAATCGACGCGAAGCAAAACAGTTGGTTGAATTGTTTTTTGATGAGATTCGACTGGCATTGGTAGCTGGTGAGCAAGTGAAATTATCGGGTTTCGGTAATTTTGAGCTGCGAGACAAGCGTCAGCGGCCGGGTCGTAACCCAAAAACAGGCGAAGAGATTCCAATTACGGCGCGTCGTGTCGTGACATTCCGTGCGGGACAAAAGTTTCGTCAGCGGGTTGAGGCTGAGCGTCAAGACTGATGCGATGTCTTTACAAGTATAAAAAAGGGAGGTCAAAGACCTCCCTTTTTTATGGTGTGCGCTGAATGAGTGATCAAGCAGCGCAGCAGCACTGATTACTGAGTAACAGGTGCTTCAGCTGGTACTTCGGCAGCTGGTGCAGTTTCAGTTGCTTCGGCAACAGCGACGTCAGCAGTTGCAAGAGCAGCTTCAGCAGCTTCAGCAGCGCTATTGGCAGCATCAGTTGCAGCGTCAGCAGCAGCATTAGCAGCGTCAGTCGCTTCGGTTGTTACTGCATCAGTCGCAGCAGCGGCAGCGTCAGTTGCGGCAGCAGCAGCTTGTGCAGCAGCATCTTGTGCGTTAGCAGCAGCGTCTTCAGCTTTCTGAGCATCTTGCTTCTGGCAACCAGCGATAGCCAAAGTAGAAGCGATGGCGGCAGCAATAGCGATGTGTTTGAGTTGCATGGTTTTGCTCTCACAAAAAAGAGGAATCTAAACAACCAAGTATTAGTCGGTCAATCCATTTAGATATGCTGGCATGTTGACTGCGCAAACATAAACAGACCCGACTAAATGGCGTGGCTATGCTAGCATTGGTTTTTTTTAAAATCTATATACACTAAGATCAAACGCGCTAATATTTTTGTAAATGAGCGCGTTTGAAGCGTTGCTAACAAGCTGTTTAGTCATGTGAGACAAAGACGATGCGGTCAGCATCATGTTGACTCGCAAATGACAGGGCATCTTGCATTTTTTGCAATAATTGCTCTAACGATGCGTTTTCCAAGGGTACACGGAGAACTGCGTAATAAAAAGCAGCCGATTTAATCTCGGTAGCAATATATTGCTGTAATGCTTGGGCTAATAAAAAAGCACCATGATCACTGGTGTCACATAATAAAACAGCCAGATGTTTTTGATCGAAACGTACCATTAAGTCGCTTTTGCGCAGGCGTTGTGCGATATATTCACATAAAGAAAATAATTCATCTCGCGTCAAGGCTGATCGCTCAGGCAACCGAATCATCAGTAATGACAAGGGAATTCGGTTGCGTTGGTGGTAGGGCAGTAGATAGGTAAACCCGTCTCTAAGTACCGAAAAATAAGGTAAATTTGTCTGGGGGTCAGTCTCGTGTACAGGCATCTGTGGATTGTGAGACTGTAGCTTGAGGCTGAATATGATCGCCATGAGCCCAAAAATCCCTTGCAATATATGAATTGGCATCGGCAAGCTGTCCGCTAAAGTTTGATGCCAATACGCACTGAATAAGCAGGCAGCAAATAGCATGGCAGAAAATAAAATCAGGCCAAATGCACGATAACCAATCAAGACAGCACTAAATAACACCAAGGGGATTGAAAATCCTAACATGGCATTATTGGGGATCATCCAGATCATGCACAGCGCAAATATAAAATCTACCGCATATAGAAGCTGTGCTAGATATAGATTAGGTGATTTTAATAAGCTAATACCCAGTAATACACTGGCAGATAGATAAACCAAGATGCTGACGGTCAAGGCACTGTTCATGGTCATTTCTAAATGGGGGAACCCATTGAGCACCCACAGCATGGCAAAACCAATCGTGATACGAAGGAGTAACATAGAGCCATACAGCATTGCTGATCGCTGGCGTTGTTCAGGAATGGTGGACATAAATGACGACCAATGGTAGGAAGAATAAAAGGGCTATAAAAAAGCAACACAGTCATGTTGCAAAACAAGAAAATTAAACCATATTGATACAGATTTGGCTGGTAAGTTCAGACGAAACACCGATTTAGTCAGGTTAATGTACATTTTGTATGCAAGATGACGGCTTGTTGCTGCTATGAACAAGGACTTAATTCAGATTGTTACTGGTATAGATCAGCTTAATAGACAGTGTGGTTGGCGATGAGTCGGACAGCACGACTGTGATAACACAGTCGGCTGGCTGATCATGTATGGCAGCAGTTTAGGTGGAGGCCTTACGTTTCATCTGTTCGAAGAAGTCATCGTTCGTCTTGGAGTCTTTCATCCGATCTAGCAAGAATTCAATTGCTTGTAATTCATCCATTGGGTGTAGCAGCTTACGTAGAATCCAGACTTTGCGTAGAGAGTCCTCATCCATCAGACGCTCTTCACGGCGTGTGCCAGATTTTTTGATGTTGATGGCTGGGAACACACGTTTTTCGGCGATACGGCGCTCAAGGTTGATTTCTTGGTTGCCTGTACCTTTGAACTCCTCAAAGATTACTTCATCCATCTTGCTGCCTGTATCGATCAGGGCTGTCGCAATAATGGTTAGGCTGCCGCCTTCTTCGATGTTCCGTGCAGCACCAAAGAAGCGCTTAGGACGTTCAAGGGCATGAGCGTCCACACCACCTGTCAAGACTTTGCCAGAGCTTGGGATAACGGTGTTATAGGCGCGAGCCAAACGGGTGATCGAATCCAGCAGAATCACCACGTCTTTTTTGTGTTCGACTAAGCGTTTGGCTTTTTCGATGACCATTTCGGCTACCTGCACATGACGTGCAGGAGGTTCGTCAAAGGTGGATGCGACCACTTCACCGCGTACAGTACGCTGCATTTCGGTGACTTCTTCTGGTCGCTCATC
>JAYXXU010000176.1:0-6891 GCA_036019135.1 Pseudomonadota bacterium
GACTTGCGCTTAAGGGCTTCAGCGGCCTGTACAACGCTCACCATCTCGGTAAATGTTGCTTGATCGATACCGATCAGACGCTTGAGCTGTGAGTCCGTGTAGGACTGAATCTGAGCATATTTCATAACTCAAATTATAGGCTGCTTTTATACTTTCGCAAGAGCTCTAATAAAGAACCATAAGCTTTCTTATGGAAATTTAGCCGTTATGTATGAGTCTGGAGATGGTGTTGTTAAAGATTTGGATGTTGCAGCTCTTTTATACAAAAAATCTTGGTTTTTAAATAGGCAAAGTGGTGATTGTTGTAATTTAGCGTCGCTTTACTTTTATAAATTACATCAATACAAAAAATCATTCTACTGGTGGAATAGAGCTATAAAGATTGGAGATGGTGAAGCTTGCTTAGAAAAAGCCAAAGCAATGATTTTTTTGGAGGCTGAGCTTAGTTTAAATAATGAAATTAAAGCGCTTCTTCAGAAGAGCATCACGAGTTATTCGATAACTGAAGAGTCTAGACAAGAGGCTTTACTTTTACTTTTACTTTCTGACGACTGTTGATTTCCTCTTAATTTGGGTTTTTAGGGTTTCTGTGTTTGAAGGCTGGTGTTTTCTGGTGCAATATTCCATGCATCAAGCAAACGCCAGATGGCTGCATCAACGTCTTGCCACTGTGCAAAGTTGCGCCGATCAATCCGCCACCTCACGATCAATCCGCCATAAATTGGCTCAAAGGACTCAGCGTATAACCAATCTGCATCTGGACCACCCATGAATGCAATACGCATCCCTGTTACATCAGGATTACTGGATTGGCCATAACATGTTCTGCGTATCGCTGAGGAGCCTTGGTTGGAATAGGTATAACAATCTAATCCATATTGGCGAGAAAACGCTTCGTCGTATCCGTCTGCGTCTCGTGTCCTAAGTCTAGGGTATACCTCCGCAGTACTTGTCCACGTATCCACAATACCACGGCGTTGAATCTGCACTTTCACCTGATCCACATGATCGAGTCCGTCAGGGCCATTGATATTGGCATCGGTTGCCTTAAACTGTGAACCATTCAGCATCAGATTAAATTCAAGATAGCCATTATCTCCACCCAATTGCATCTGCCTGACCTGCTCCATGCTGATCTTATCAAAGCGCTCAGGCTGATAATCTATCGGAAACTGACCGATATACCGCTCTACACTCGGACGGTAAAAATGTGAGTCATACTGACCCGTACTCACATGCTCACGGCGCTCACCTAGACGGGTGCGAATGACCAATTCTGGTGCAAATCGCCACGTGACTAACTCACCTTCTTGCGGAATATGCTTTGCTGGCTGCTTGCTACAACTGATCTGACTCATAAAAACCCCAAATAACACACAAGTAAGCCAACCACGCACAGCACCATGGGAACGAGAGTAAGGAAGGCTAGAACTGATCATACTGATACATCTCGTAAAACTACCGTTGTTTCAAAAATCATGCAATTTTTCTGCACCTAAAAGAGTAGGTATACAATTCATTGCGTATCGCCTCTTACTCTCAGCATGATAGAAGCAGCTTTTTAAGAAGTATTTCTCTGAATCCCCCACCGCTTCCCACCACACAGACTTGGACTGGCTGGATCGGCGAATTAAACAGCGGCGCACAATTCTTTTGAGCTGCTCTTCTTGAAAAAGACTGCACGTATCTGCGTGGGCAACTGGCACAAAATGCAGCAATCTGCTGACAAACCGAATCGGGAATCTCATAATCTTGCATCACAGATAGGGATCTGTTTGGATAAAACTGAAAAGAACCTTTGGGGACATATGGATTGGTCATACGCTGATCGATCTCTGTGTGAGTGCTATCGGGTAGGGTGATGTATGCGTATGCAGCCAAGTACATACTGTCTTTTTGTTCAGTTTTCCTACAGAAACCTAGTCATTCCAGTGGATCATAACGTGATCTATTTAAGTTTTCATCTCCCAGCTCCCATATTTCGCTCATCTATCACGCAGCATCAGCAACTACCCTGCCTGATGCACCTATATCCTCCTCGAACTTTATAGCTCTAACCTCTCCACTATCTGCTTAAAAAGCAAATCCTTATCATAATTAAAGGTCAATGCCAGACAATCTTGCTCACCCCAACCAAGATACAATGAACAATAGAATTATTCACATAGATTCATCCATACTTCCCATAATTTTCTAACACCTATAATGAAAATTATAGGTGCTATAAATCCATCCTACAACTCACTACTATATCTATTCATCATCACCCATTAAAAAATCCGTTGTCGGCAACTACCTACAACGGATTGACCAACACGATAGTTTCTCTGAAGTAGCTTCAGTCAACTGATTGTGATGCAGGCTTAAGACGTGGCTGCATCAGGACGTTGCAACTGCTCCAGTTGATTCAAGTTAACCTGTCCCGCCATTTGTTTGAGTTGCTCAATGCTGGCTGGATTGCCATTCAACTCCACCACGATGCCATTTTTTAGAATCGTGCGATAAACAGCTGAGCTGCCATCTTTTTGATACTCCTCCGTAATGCTTCGACCATCCTGTTGAAAGGTACGCTCTACCCGTGTCTCGGTTTCTTTTTCAGCTTGCAGCATCCCCCCCATCATCTGAGCAAACATACTGGCACTGCCCAAATCAGTGACTTTGATTGTCACAGACTGCTCCCCTTGTTGATAGCTGGCCTTGGCTTCGCTGACACTCATGCCCATCGCCTGATTGCGCTCTGCCTGAATCGACTGCCGAGCAAAACCTGCCAATTGCTCTGGCAGTGCTGCCCGCAGTGCTTCGGTAGAAACCGCGGCAACTGCGGTGATTGTGGCTGTCGTTACCGCTTGATCGGCAGAGTCTGAATCTGTTGCAGCCGCATCGGCTGAAGGCTGGGTGTTCGCCATTTGTCCATAAGTTGCTTCGAGTTGTTTAGCAGCAGCTTCTAGCTGAGTGGGATCAAAAGTGATTTTACCATCAGGAGTTTCAATCGAAATCCCGCCTCGCTCCTGCCCCCAGCCATTTTGGGTCGTGACCGCTGGCTTGGGCATAAACATCGAACTGACCAAACCAATCACTAACCCCAACACAATTGCAGCCACAATCACCACTGCTGTATATGCGGCTGATTTTTCGGGTGGATTATTCATCAATACAGGTAAACCCAGATAGATCAAATAAATAGAATAAATCGCCGCCACCAATCCCAGCACAGACAGCATGGGAATCAGGCTAAATACACCGCCCAATAGTGCCGCAGTGCTGCCATACACCGCCACTTTGGCCGCTTGAATCGGGTCTTTTTTGCCACCGAAGGTTGGTGCAAGTGCATTGATGATCAGTGATAAAACAAAAATACCCACCAGACTCAGCACATAAGAGACCAACATGCCTGCCAAGCCAGCGAGAATCGGGGTTTTCACCCCTACGCCAAACACGCTGACACCAATCAAGCTCATCCCAATAAAGCCACAAATCGCTGGGATCGCTGCCAGCACCAACAGATACGGTATAAATAATTGCGGGATCGTCGCAGACTCCGTGGCAATGATTGGCCAAGTTTGTTTAGGTTGCAGTAAAATGGCTTGAATACGATTGATCATGATGCGTTCCCTCGTTTGAAATAAATAGGTTAAATGCCAAGACCGTGTGGATTTTATGCTTGAATCATAACGTGCTGATGAAAAATTAGCCAGAAAACTGCTACAGACAGCGCATGTCAGTCAAGGCTGATTGGGTACTACACATGTTGAGTGCCTATCCCAACCTATACATGCTGACCCGCGGCTTGTGCTGATGACCATGCCCACTGAAAGTTATATCCGCCCAAATGTCCCGTCACGTCCAACACCTCACCAATAAAATATAATCCTTGTTGTTTTTGGCTTTGCATAGTTTTAGAGGAGACTTCGCGAGTATCCACTCCACCTAGCGTCACCTCGGCAGTTCGATAGCCTTCCGTGCCAGAAGGTTTGATCACAAAATCATGGAGTTGTTGAGCCACTGCCTGCAATCGCGCGTCTGGCCATTGCCCCAATGCCACTTCAGCATGTGCTGACCAGATCCAATCTTGCAGCTCGGTCACAATGCTCTTGGGCAATCGCTCAGCCAATACGGTACGCAACAATGATTTGGGTTGGGTGGATTTTTTTTGTTTGAGCCAGTCCAATAAGTCTACTTGCGGCAAAAAATCAATCGCAATCGGCTGACCCGCCGACCAATAATTCGACAGTTGCAACGCACTTGGGCCACTCAAGCCACGATGGGTAAATAATAATGCCTCGGTAAAAGCCGCATCTGCATGATTTAAGGTCACTTCAATCGCATTGCCTGACAGCCGCTCGGTCACCGCTTTAAACCCATCACTGAATGTAAAGGGCACTAAGCCTGCACGGGTTGGATAGACCTGATGCCCAAACTGTTCAGCAATCCGATAGCCAATTCCCGATCCACCCAAACTTGGAATGGATAAGCCACCCGTCGCCACCACCAAACGCTCCGCACGATACACCCCACGATTGGTCTGCAACACAAACTGTCCATCATGGTACTGCACTGTGTCGAGTTCGGTACTGGTTTGAATCGTCACCTGCTGCGTCCGATCACATTCTGAGAGCAGCATCGCCAAAATATCTTTGGCACTGTTCAGACAAAACAGTTGGCCGTGCTTACGCTCCTCATAGGCAATCCGATAGTCTGCTACCAGACCTAGAAAATCCCATTGGGTATAGCGTCCGAGCGCAGATTTTACAAAATGTGGGTTTTGTGACAGATAGTTGCTCGACTCAACTGAGAGATTGGTAAAGTTGCAGCGCCCGCCGCCAGACATCAGGATTTTCTTGCCGACTTTATTGGCACGATCCAGCACCAAAACTGAGCGGCCACGCTGGGCGGCCACCGCAGCACACATTAAACCTGCCGCACCTGCGCCTAAAACAATCACATCCGCCTGCATTGCGCGATCAAACCACACTCAAAATGGATGAGCATTATACGGGCTTTCGCTGTTGGGCTGCGTTGCCCACTGCAAAAAACCATCCCCTCCCTGTCCAGTTACTGGCAGAATATCGTGAATTAGGCGGCCATCACTGCCGCAGTAGGATGAGACAGCCATGATAAAAAACCTTGCCTTTATCCAGCGTAATGATACGCACTTTGCGGTGGGTGATTTTTCACCTGTTCTTTCGGTGTTTTCTTATCATGACTTGGGCAGTACGGTGTCACCATTTTTGCTACTGGATCATATTGGCCCTGGTCAATTATTGCCATCTAACAAACGGCAAGGGGTCAACAAGCACCCGCATCGCGGTTTTGAAACGGTCACACTGGTCTATGCTGGCGCGCTAGAACACCAAGACTCGTCAGGTGCAGGTGGCATCATACAGGCGGGCGATGTACAGTGGATGACAGCTGGCTCTGGCGTGATTCATGAAGAGTTATTTAGTGAGGCCTTCACACAGCAAGGTGGTCGCTTTGAAATGATCCAACTCTGGGTCAATTTACCCGCAAGCGCTAAAATGACCATGCCACGCTATCAGCATTTAAGTCATCAGACTATGCCTCAAGTCGAGCTGGCGGATCATACAGGTAGAGTACGAGTAGTTGCTGGTGAGTTTGCAGGGGTGGGTGGTGCAGCGGATACCCATACCCGTATAAATGTACTTGATGTGCATTTAACCACAGGACAATCCATCAATATCCACACCGAAGCAGGCGACACGGCGCTGATCTATGTGCGCAAAGGCAAGCTACAGGTGGGCGATACTGACGATGCATTTGTGGATGCCCAAGCGATGGCGGTCATGTCCAATCATGGCACGACGTTGGCAGTGACGGCGCATGCAGACAGTTGGTTTTTGGTACTAACAGGTCAGCCCCTGAGCGAACCTATCAATGGCCATGGTCCTTTTGTCATGAATACTTATGATGAGATCCTACAAGCCTATGCCGATATCAAGAGTGGTAATTTTGGTTAAAAGCAACTCATGCGGCACACCATGCTGATCACACGCTAGTTTGAACTCACCATCTGTGCCGCCTGCAATTGATGTAGTCGGGCTTCGATTCGATTAATCTCAGCAATAGGATCATGCCACCAATCGGTTGACCAGATTCGCTCCACTGTCCAGCCCAACCCTTCCAAGACTTGCTGTCGCAATTGATCCCGATCTCGTGCGGTGGCCGCACGATGATAGGTTGCGCCATCACATTCAATCGCCAATAAGTACCGACCGACCTGTTGTGGATCAACTACAGCCAAATCAATCCGATAGCCCGCACAACCAACTTGGGTATGGACATCCCAACCGCGACTGCTTAAGGCGTTATAGACGTAATCTTCGAACGGCGATTCAGTTGCACCTTGCTCACTACTGACTGCGCGTGCCAAGGCAGATGCGCCATGTTGAGCAAAGCTCAAGAAGTCTTTAAGGTCACGCACGCCTTGGCTACTGGTACGCGACAGATCAATTTGTTCAGGTCTTAACGTCGCAAACACATGTAGAGCCTGACGCGCACGAGTAATTGCTACATTGAGACGGCGCTGCCCACCCTGTCGATTCAACGGGCCAAAATTCATGCTCAACCGACCCAATGCGTCTGGCGCATAGGTCACCGAAAAAATCACAATATCGCGCTCGTCCCCTTGGACGTTTTCTAGATTTTTTACAAACAATGGCTCTAAGCCTGCCTTTGCCCATTGTTCTAATGCTGGCTGCTCCACAAACAGTTTGTCCAGCAAGTCCTCAATCAGCCGTTGTTGCGGTTGACTAAAGGTCACCACACCAATGCTCTGCCCCGCTAAACTTTGCTCCATTGCTTGTTGGTCAATGCCCTGCTCGGTTGCAGCCACCATCTGCTGCTGGATCTGATCGGCAATCCAGCGCACAATTG
>JAYXXU010000177.1:0-17199 GCA_036019135.1 Pseudomonadota bacterium
ATGTAGACGGCGGCGTTTTTCACCTTTGACAAAATCCACCGGTTCGCTGTCCCGACTGACTTTGCGCAGTGGGTTTTTGAGGGTGTGATACATCGTGGTGGCGGTCGCCATCGGGCTGGGGTAAAAAGTCTGCACTTGATCGGCGCGGAAGCCGTTTTTCTTCAGCCAAATCGCCAAATTCATCATGTCATGGTCAGTCGTACCAGGGTGCGCAGCAATGAAGTATGGAATCAGATACTGCTCTTTACCCGCCTCTTTGCTATAGCGATCAAACATTTGCTTAAAGCGATCATAACTGCCGATGCCTGGCTTCATCATCTTGGATAAGGCATTTTCTTCGGTATGCTCTGGCGCGATTTTTAGATAGCCACCGACATGATGGGTGACCAGCTCTTTGACATATTCGGGATTCAGTACCGCGAGGTCATAGCGCAGTCCTGAGCCGATCAAGATTTTTTTCACGCCTTTGATTTGGCGGGCTTTACGGTACAGTTGGGTCAGCGGCGCGTGGTCGGTGTGTAGATTTTCACACACGCCAGGGTAGACGCAGGACGGCTTACGGCAGTTTTTTTCAATCAATGGATCTTTACAGGCGAGGCGGTACATGTTGGCGGTGGGTCCACCGAGATCAGAAATAATCCCCGTAAACTGCGGCGCGGTATCACGGATTTTTTCCACTTCACGCAAGATCGAATCTTCGGAGCGGTTTTGGATGATGCGACCTTCATGCTCAGTAATCGAACAAAAGGTACAGCCGCCAAAGCAGCCGCGCATGATATTGACCGAGAATTTAATCATATCAAACGCAGGAATCCGCGCATCGCCATAGGATGGATGCGGCAACCGTGCGTATGGCAAATCAAACACATAATCCATTTCTTCAGTGCTAAGCGGGATCGGCGGCGGATTCAGCCACACATCACGATCACCATGCCGTTGCACCATTGCCCGTGCATTGCCAGGGTTGGTTTCGAGGTGCAAAATACGGTTGGCGTGTGCATATAACACTGGATCATCTTTGACCTGCTCATAATCGGGCAGGCGAATCACGGCTTTTTCACGTGGTGGCAGCTTGTGTTTAAAGGCATTGGATGGCCGTAAACTGACCACCTGTACTTCTGCATCGGCTTCGGCTTGATTGATAATCGGATTGCTGACGGTTTCTTTTACAAAGCCCTGAAACTGCGCCAGCTTGTTTTGGTCAGCGTCTTTTTTGGCTTCAATTTCACAGCCTGCGACATCTTCAGTCATCACATATGGATTGATGATCGGATCGACCCGACCAATCGCATCGACGTTGTTACTGGCCACTTCAATCATGTCGGCTTTGGCGACTTTACGTGCTTGGTTCAAGATAAATGACGTGCCACGCAAGTCAGTGATTTGTTCAATCGACTCGCCCTGTGCCAAACGATGCACCACATCGACCATCGCGCGTTCGGCATTACCGTACAGCAAAATATCGGCTTTGGCATCGGTGATGATCGAGCGGCGTACTTTATCTTGCCAGTAGTCATAATGCGCGATGCGGCGCAAACTCGCCTCAATCCCACCCAGCACAATCGGCACGTCAGGATAGGCCTCACGGCAGCGCTGGCTATACACAATCGCGGCGCGGTCGGGGCGTTTATCTGGGGCATTGTTCGGGGAGTAGGCATCGTCTGAGCGGATTTTGCGGTCAGCCGTGTAGCGGTTGATCATCGAATCCATGTTGCCTGCGGTCACGCCGTAGCAATACACGGGCTTGCCCAGTGCTTTAAACGCGTCTGCCGAATGCCAATCAGGCTGGGCAATAATCCCCACTCTAAAGCCCTGCGCTTCAAGTAGACGGCCAATAATCGCCATACCAAACGACGGATGATCGACATAGGCATCGCCGCTGATGATGATCACGTCACAGGCATCCCAGCCGAGTTGATCCATCTCTGCACGGGACATCGGCAAAAATGGGGCAGGCTCAAAGCAAGCTGCCCAATGTTTGTTGTAGTCAAACAGTGGTTTGGCATGGTCGAGGGCAGAGGGCGAAGACATGGGCAGTTTCCAATACGGATATGGTCAGGCGGTCAGAACAACGGACTGATAACTTTTCATTTTAACATGATTTAATCTACACTCGACTGCATATTTTGGCTGTTTTTTAATCATCATCCTACTCCTACAGGATTTTGCACCATCTAGTCTTAACTGCCTAAACCGACAATCGCATCAGCCCCCCCCAACCCACACTTGTTTAATCTTTGTATAACCCGCTACAAGGTCTTTTTATTTTGTTGGGCTTGTACACAATCCGATAGGCTCTTATCTTGTCTACACCCGATAACGACTCGCGCTGTGATGGATCGTACAGCGTATCCTTGACGACCTGAATTGGATTTCCGAATGACAGTTGCCTTTCCACCCGACGAGCGCGTGTTGTTACTCAAGGTCAGCCGAGGTGATAAAATCGCCTTTCGGCAACTCTATGATCAAATGTCTCCACTGCTCTACTCGATTGCGCTACGCTTACTCAAACGCCGTGAAGCCGCCGAAGAAGTTGTACAAGATGTGTTTTTGACCTTATGGCATGCTGCCGATCAATACGATGTACAACGTGGCTCAGTTAAAACATGGCTGTCCACCATTACACGTAATCGGTGTATTGATCGCTTGCGCCGCCCAGCTACCACCCTTGACCATGATCTGGACTTGGAGGAGATTGCAGGCGATGAGCGTGATGATCCGCTGAACCAGATGCTCAGCACCGATCATCTGGCGCTCTTAACGACTTGTTTTGGCGAGTTGGATGAGCAGCAACGCCGTTGTCTATCGCTGGCGTATTTTGAGGGGATGACGCATCAAGATGTGTCTGCGCAGCTCGATGTGCCGCTTGGATCAGCCAAAACATGGATTCGGCGCGGTCTCAATGTCCTAAAAAAATGTATGGGGGTGGCATGAAACCAGCCAATCATTTGGCCGATCACCCACTCAACTTGATCGCCGCACAATATGTCCTCGGGGTTTTGTCTGCTTCTGCACGCGAGCAAGCGCGCCGCCGCATGTTACATGATGCGGATTTTCGGGATTTGGTCTATCAGTGGGAGCGTCAACTCAACCCGCTCGCCAGTCTATTGCCCGAACAAGCTGTTCCTGCACAGGTCTGGCAGGCGATTGAAGCGCGCTTGGCTCAAGCTGAACCCACTGCTGCCGATGCACCACGCGCCAGTACCATAGTCTCACCGACGAAGCCAACGAGCCGCCCGCCTGCGGCCAACGATCAGCGTTGGCAATGGCTGGCTGGCATCAGCTCTGCGATTGCAGCCTGTTTGGCATTGGTGCTGTTGCTGCGTCCCGATGTCAGCCCAACACCCTCTATACCGCCGCTACAAGTGGAGCAGCCAAGCATCATCCGCGATCTTGCCGTATTAACGGATAGTGATAGCATACCGACTTGGATTGTGCGGCAACAAGATCAACAGTTGATTCTCAGTAGCTTGATTACCCCCAACATCCCCAGTGATCGGGATTTGGAACTGTGGTCGATTCAAGGCGATGCTGCCCCACAATCGCTTGGGGTGATTCAAGTCCGTGATGGCCAAGCCACATTGGTCAATATCGCCACTGATCTGATCAGCGCAGATGCCGTGTTGGCTATCAGTCTAGAGCCTAAAAATGGCTCACCCACTGGCCTCCCAACAGGTGCTGTGTTGTTTACGGGTAAAATTCGCAGTTAGTTGCCACATTATGGGCAACCAGCGCCACCCTAAAAATCATTCACCTCAACAGGCTGCTGTTGGGGTGATAAATGCCGCAGACCTGCCATCACCTGTTCAATCGAGTCACAGACCTGCACCCGTTGCGCATCTTTGGCCTGCAAAAACCCATCCGCAACTGAGCGCTCGAACTGCATGAGTAACCCATCAAAAAAACCACGATGATTGAGTAGCAAAATTGGCTTGTGATGTTGTCCCAATTGCCGCCACGTCATGATCTCGGTCAACTCCTCTAGCGTGCCAATCCCGCCTGCAATCGCCACAAAGGCAGATGCCCGTGCGGCCATCAAGGCCTTGCGCACATGCATACTCTCGACCACATGCAGCTCAGTCAAGCGGTCATGCGCCACCTCATAGTCCAGCATAAACTCAGGAATTACCCCAACCACCGTACCCGACTGTTCGAGTACCGCATCCGCCACCACCCCCATCAGGCCGATACTAGCGCCGCCATAGACCAAACCCAAGTTGGCCTCAACCAATGCCCGACCTAAGTCTTGCGCCATCTGTTGATAGTCAGCATGGTTGCCCAAACGTGAGCCACAATAGACCGCGACCAACGCTGGGGCGGATAGCTGATGACTCTGATTCATCCTCGACTCCTCTGTTTTGAGTGACATTTTTGGTATTCTAAGCAAAAGCGCATGTCATTCTGACGAATACCACAAGACTGCCACAATCTGGTCATTCGATCATGATGCCACACAGCATATATGTTGCGCCAAAACAGAACCACCACGCACTTTTTTAAGCCAATCCGCACCAAACCAAAGCCTAAATAATTGTTGTCAAAACGATAACTTTGGTTATGCTAAAGGGACAGCACTGGAGAGTGGTCAACACCTGTTGATCCGCCGTAGGCGCACACCCCACAAACGCTCAGGCACATGTACAGGCTGTCATCAACCACAATATCTGGAGAGTGCGACCACAATACCGTGTGGAGCGCCGCCGAAGGTGCAAACGACTCGACCGCTGTCGAGACCCGTGAATCTCTCAGGCAAATGGACAGATTGGGGACAGTCATCTCGTCACTCGACGATGATGCAATCCGTCTATCGACATCTGGAGATTGAATCATGAAAGTCATCGTACTCGGTGCGGGTGTGATTGGCACAACCGCCGCGTGGTTCTTGCATCAAAAAGGCTATGATGTGACCGTTATTGATCGGCAGCCTCAGGCAGGACTTGAAACCTCGTTTGCCAATGGTGGCCAAATTTCGGTCTCACACGCCGAACCTTGGGCCAATCCCGCCGCGCCCAAAAAAGCCCTCAAATGGTTGTTTAAAGAAGACGCCCCTCTGCTATTCCGATTGCGTGCTGACAGTATGCAGTGGCGCTGGGGCATGCAGTTTTTGCGTGAATGCACGCCCGCCAAAACCCGCCATAACATCATTCAAATGGTCAATCTCGGTACCTACTCACGCCACACGCTACAACAGTTGCGCGCTGAGACAGGCATCGAATATGACTGCCTGACGCAGGGTATCTTGCATTTTTATACGGATCCAGCCGAGTTCGATGCAGCCTTAGAGCCTGCCCAGATCATGCGCGAGTTTGGTTGTGATCGGCGGGTGATCGACCGCGAAGAGGCGGTACGGCTTGAACCTGCCTTAGCCAGCATCAAAGACCGTATCGCAGGTGCAACCTATACTGCTGCGGATGAGTCTGGCGATGCCCATCGCTTTACCCAAAACCTCGCCTCACTCGCTGCCGCGCGTGGGGTCGAGTTTTTGTATAACACTACGATTGTGGGACTTGATGCTGATGCACAAGCGATCACAGGCGTGCGTATCCAAGATGGTAACGGTATGCCTGTCACGCTACACGCGGATGCTTATCTGGTCTGCATGGGCAGCTATAGCCCAATGTTGGTCAAGCCGCTGGGGGTTGATTTGCTAATTTATCCTGCCAAGGGCTATTCAGCCACACTGCCGATTGTGCAGCCAGAGCTTGCGCCACAGGTCAGCTTGACTGATGATGAATACAAGCTGGTGTTTTCACGGCTCGGCAATCGTTTGCGGGTGGCAGGCACAGCCGAGTTGAATGGCTACAGTACCGAGCTGAATGCTGTGCGTTGTCAGGCGATTACTCGCCGCGTGATGCAGCTTTTTCCTGATGCCGTTGATCCGAGCCAAGCAGCATATTGGACAGGACTCCGACCTGCTACGCCCTCTAACATTCCGTATATTGGCCGCAGCAAACTCTCCAATCTGTATCTGGATACGGGGCACGGCACATTGGGCTGGACACATGCTTGCGGCTCAGGCCAAGCGATTGCCGACATCATTGCAGGTCAACAGCCTGCGGTAGAGTTTGCATTCGTTGGCATTTAAACTACCCTGAATCACTGGCACGGCAATCAGAATCGTTGTGCCAGATCGGATGCAGAAGTCATCGGTTGGCTTGACCTTCAGGATGGATTCGAGCGACGGGAAACACGGCCTTAAAGGTAGAACCTTTGCCTTCAGCCGATACCACCTCTAGATGTGCGCCATGCTGCATCAACACATGCTTCACAATCGCCAGTCCCAAACCTGTGCCGCCTGTCTCGCGACTACGGCCACTATCTACGCGATAGAAACGCTCAGTCAGGCGTGGAATATGCTGTGGATCAATGCCAATCCCTGTATCCGTCACTGAAAAATACGCCTGCTCGCCTTGATCAGCCCAACGTACCGTAATCGTGCCCCCGCGCGGCGTGTATTTGATCGCATTGGTGATCAAGTTACCAAACGCACTGCTCAGCTCTTTTTCGGAACCCAACAGGTTACGGTGGCTGTCAATTTCCAGATTCAAGATATGCCCATGCTCATTGTTATAGGCTTCTGCATCCGCAAACAACTGTCCCATCAGACTGGGCATATCGATCAGTTGTGTACTGGTTTTAATGCCTTCGTTTTCGAGACGGGACAGCAACAACAGATCGTTGACCAAACTGGTCATACGGCGGGTTTGCTGTTGCATTTGACCAAAGCCACGTCGCCAACGCGGGTTGAGATCATCTTGATCCAAAAACGTCTCTAGATAGCCTGATAGCACCGTCAATGGGGTACGCAACTCATGTGAAATATTATCGACAAAATCCTTACGCATCTGCTCAAGCTGATGCAAGCGAGTAATATCATACACAATCAATAAACGGTCGTTTTGACCAAAATGCGTCACTTCACACTGCAAAAACCGATTGGGCTGCACCCAAGATTCTAATTTGATGCCTTCTGATGACTGATCAGACTCAAAGTAACGGGCAAAATCAGGCATTCGAATCAGGTTTAAAATATGTGAGCCTTGATCTCCTGTCCGAAATCCTAACAGACGCTCTGCCGCAGGATTCCACCATTCCAACAAGCCGTGGCTATCGACCAACACCACCGCCTCTTCAAGCGCTGAGACTGAAATCCGTGCCCGATCCATGATATTCAGGAGATTATCTCGCGCCCGTCGCTCACTGAGCTGAATGCGGTAAACGTTATATACCAAGGCTGCCCACACCCCACTCAAATCAGGTGGACGGTCATTGGGGTTAAAACGAATCCAACCATACAACTGATACAGTGAACGGGTCTGCCAAATCAAAAACAGCAACAGCGCTGCCACCACACCCAACCAGATTGAGCCTAGCCACCAACCGACAGCACCTAGCGCAACGACCAGCACAAATAAACGACTGATGTCTTCTTTCACAAATTCAATCAAGGACAGCTGCTGATCATCTGGCATGATGCATTCCTATGCCTGCCAGACGAAATGGCAAAAACCAAACGCCTCGCAAATAATGCTAAACGCGGGTGTCAATTCGCGTCGAAAACCGATAGCCTGTGCCACGCACGGTCTGTACAAACCGATCAAAACCATGTGGCTCAAGCACTTTGCGCAAGCGGCGGATATGCACATCTATCGTACGATCTTCGACATAGACATTGCCGCCCCAGACTTGATCCAACATCTGCGTCCGTGTGTAGGCACGCTCTGGATGGGTCATAAAAAACGCTAACAACCGATACTCCGTCGGCCCCATCTCTAGGGTTTGATCACCTGCACTGACCCGCTGGCTGACAGGGTCAAGGATCAAGCCATCGGCCTCAATCGGCTTATCACCTGACAACGCACTTGAACGACGCAACACTGCTTTGATGCGAGAGACCAACTCACGTGTCGAAAAGGGCTTGGTCATATAATCGTCTGCGCCTGCATCTAGCCCCATGATTTTATTATCTTCTTCGCTGCGTGCAGTCAGCATAATAATCGGAATTTCGGATAGCGTTTCATCACGCTTCAGACGGCGGCACAGATCAATACCGCTCATACCACCTGGCAACATCCAATCGAGCAACACCAAAGCGGGACGCTGATCCACAATCAACTGATGGGCTTTGCGGGCATCATCTGCCTCTAAACACGCATATCCCGCCAAATCCAAGGCGGTATGAATCATTTCCCGAATTGGCATTTCGTCGTCAACAATCAAAATACGGTCATTTTTCATCATACTGCCCCTGAATCAACCTCAATACGCGGCGTGCGTACTGACTTATAGATGACAGACATATTACAAAGCCGAATTATGACGGTTTCATGGCATTCGCCATGTTTTGACAAAATTCTCTGCGATCCGACACCATACTGACACAATTAGGCCAAGACGATCCGCAAGATCATGCGGCGCAACGGAAAGATTAATCGACCACAGGTACTGCGGCATGCGAGACAATCGGCTCACTCGGTAAGGCCACCATCTGTTTGGACAACTCAGCTATGGCGCGTTGCAAATCCGTATCCTGTGTACTGTCTCTGCTCGCCTCCGCAAACACCACATCGGGCTGAATGCCTTGTCCTTCGATCATGCGACCATTGGGGGTGTAATAGCGTGACACAGTCAACTTAATGGCACGATCCCCTTCAATCGGCCAAAGTTTTTGTACCGAACCTTTCCCATAGCTGCTTTGACCGACCACTTGCGCACGCCCCTGATCTTGCAAAGCACCCGCCAACACCTCAGCCGCCGAGGCCGAATATCGATTGATCAAAACCACAATCGGTATATTTGGATACCGCTGCTCCGATACTGCTTGATACCGCTGCTCAGGCTCACCGCGTCCTTTGGTGGATACAATCAGTCCCTCTTGCAAAAAGTAATCGGCAATTTCAACCGCACTCGACAACAACCCACCTGGGTTATCACGAATATCAAGGATCAATCCACGCAATGCACCACGCTGCTGCAATGGATCTAACACCTCAATCACCTGTTCACCCGTATGCGCTTGAAATGCTCGCATGGTCAAAATCACCACCCCATCTGAGCGCACGGTATAGGCCACCGCATGCGATTCTGGTGCTGTGCGACGTACAGTGACATCACGACTACGCTGATCAGCGCGTGCCACACCTAAGCGCACACTCGAACCAATCGATCCACGCAACAATTGTTCAATATCCTGCTGACTCAAGTTACGAGTGCTTTTGCCATCAATCCGTAACAAGCGATCCCCGACTTGTATATCGACCTGCTCGGCCAATGATTTTGGCTCGACATGGCTGATCTCCCAATCATCCGCAACCCGCTTCACTTGCAGCCCTGTATGCGCAATATCACCCTCGGTAAATGCCAACAGTCGATGATAGCTTTGAGGGTCTAAAAACTCAGAATATGGATCAAGCTTAGACAACAGACCACTTAAGGCATTATCAAACAGCTGCTCATCTGATACAGGCTCCACAAAATTCTGGCGTACCCGCTCATAGACACTGGCAAACATCCGAATCGACTCAATCGGTACAGGATCTGCGGCTGGTTGCTGCTGCATGAATTCGATTTCGTCGGGATGCTCTGGCTCATCTAGACCCGCCCAGACGCCTGAGCTAATTGCCCATAACACCGCACAAAAGACCGTGGATATCAGTGGCGTCTTGCGGGGAGCACTCATACTTGGTTGGACTCCAGTAGGCAACGCCCCGTCATCTCCGCGGGGATCGGCAACTGCATCAAACTCAATAAAGTCGGCGCAATGTCCGCCAGAATCCCACCCGCTACAATCTGTGCCGTCCGCTGTCCCACATAGATCAACGGCACAAACTCAGTGGTATGCTGGGTATGTACCTGACCGCTGTCATAGTCCATCATTTGTTCGACATTACCATGATCGGCAGTAATCAGCATCTCACCACCTGCCTGTTGCACCGCCTGATAAATCCGACCCACACACTGATCTAAGGTTTCGACGGCTTTGACCGCAGCATCAAATACCCCTGTATGCCCAACCATATCACCGTTGGCATAATTGACCACCAACAAATCATATTGACCCGAATCAATCGCCGCTACCAGCGCATCAGTGACTTCGAACGCGCTCATTTCAGGCTTAAGATCGTAGGTCGCAACGTTGGGCGATGGGATCAAAATCCGATCCTCTCCAACATAGGTGTCTTCTCGGCCACCACTAAAGAAGAAGGTCACATGGGCATATTTTTCGGTTTCAGCAATCCGCAATTGGGTTTTGCCTAGATTCGAAAGATACTCACCCAATGAGTTGGTCAGCGCAGCAGGTTGATAGGCTACGGTTGCTGGAATCGAAGCAGAGTAGCGGGTCAACATGACGAAGCTCGACAGCGCTGGACGCACCTGACGCACAAACCCCGCAAACTCATCCTCAACAAATGCACGGGTCAATTCACGCGCCCGATCTGCCCGAAAATTCATAAACACAATACTGTCGCCATCTTGAACCCGTGCGGGTGTCCCGATCACGGTGGCTTTGACAAACTCATCATTTTCGCCCGCTGCATATGCTGCTGCTAGGCCTGCTTGTGCGGTCTCGGCTTGACGTGTGCCAACCCCTTCAGTCAGCAAGCGATAGGCTTGTTCAACCCGATCCCAACGCTCGTCACGATCCATGGCATAGTAACGCCCACACAATGATGCAATCCGCGCTTGGCCTGCACCCTGTGCATTTTCGGCCTGCAATGCCGCCTCTGTATGTGCCAGATAGCCCTCTGCACTCTTGGGCGGCGTATCACGGCCATCCAAAAACGCATGCAAATACACGGCAACACCCCGTTGTGCCGCCAGACGACACATGGCAATCAGATGATCTTGATGTGAATGCACGCCACCATCAGACAACAGCCCCAACACATGCACTGCACCACCCGCTTGCTTGGCTTGTTCGACCGCCGCCACCAAGGCGGGCTGAGCAAAAAAATCACCGTCACGGATGTCTTTGGTGATGCGGGTAAAATCCTGATAGAGCACCCGACCTGCACCGAGATTCATGTGGCCGACCTCAGAGTTGCCCATTTGCCCATCTGGTAGCCCCACATCTTCGCCCGACCCCGAAATCAGCCCATGCGGATGTTTGGCCTTAATTGCAGTAAGATTTGGGGTGCGTGCTGCGAGAACGGCATTGTCCTCAACCGCCTCACGATGTCCAAAACCATCTAAAATCATCAGCACATGCGGGGTTCGGCGTGCAGTCGTAACTGTTGGGTCAGACATCAGCATCAACTCTCTTCAGCAGATCAAAAACAATACTGTGGATTTTAGCAGACTTCCGCCAGAGACCAACCGATTGCGCTGGCTAAAAATCTCGCATGCCAACGTGCGGTCTCACCACACCAGTCAGGCGATTCAAGGCAATCTATATTGTCAGTTACGTCAATCCGCGCTATGGTCGAGTCTGATCACGCGTTGATCATGCCAGTGCCGTCATCCATCACCTCGCTTTGGTGACAGTGTAAAGCGGTATGTCTTGCCCCTCTCACACAAAAACAAGCCATATAGGAGCAATTAAAATGTTCGATGCCGCCTCAGTCATGGGTCGATTGAGCCATTTGGTTGCCAAGTTTTGTGCTGAACACCAGCTTGATCCCCCGCCAACCTGTCAACAATACTGGGGGCAAGAGCGCATACCGCTTGCCGTATTTGAAGACATGCTAGATGAGGTCTATCAACAACGGCCTGTCATCGGACTCGGCATTCAGATTGGTCAAATGGCACAAATCGACGATGTTGGTGTGATTGGCTATCTGGGTTTGTCATGCCAAAATGCTTGGGAAATGCTATTACGCTTTATGCGGTATCATCGGGTTGCCTATGATGTCAACGACATGCAGACCAACTTTACTGATGATGCCATAGAGATGACGTGGGGCACAGAACATCATATGCCCAGCCGCCTACTTGATGAGACGTTATTGAGCTTATTCTTAGCAGTGATTCGCCAACTCATTGGGATGCCACACCTCAAGGCAGTCGGTGTAGGACTGCTCTATCCCGACCCGCTCGATAGCAGCCGTTACGAGGATTTTTTTGGTTGCCCTGTGCAATTTAATAGTGACTTTACCCGCTTGCAACTGCCGATTTCAGTGCTATCCGCCCCAATTATTCGCTCTGATCCAACCTTAACCTTGCGCGTGGAACAACAGGTCGAAGCCATGCTGGCCGCACTCCCCCAACAAGACCACCTTGAAGCGGAACTGCGACAACGCTTGGTTGAATGTATCCACAATGGTGAAACCAGCTTGAGCCAAGTTGCTCAGCGGATGCACCTCTCGACCCATACCCTACAGCGCCGACTGGCAGAGCGGCAACAAAGCTTTGATGAGCTGCTGCTGCGCACTCGCCGTAAACTGGCCGAACAATATCTAAATGACTCCACATTGGGACTGGCCGATATTGCGTTTTTATTGGGTTATGTGGATTTGGCCGCGCTTCAACACGACCTCGGCACATGGCTTGATCATCAGCTTAGTCGGATACGGCCGGCGCAGATGGCATTGATACCGTCGACATAGCAGTCTCGACATGATCCACCCGACGTTGCTGCTCTACTTGAATATTCGCCTCAACTCGCTCAAAGACCCGTGGAAACAATCGGCGGCTCCAGTGATTCAACGGTTGCTCAATCCAGTGTGGCAACGGCATGCCCAATGGATTCGACTCCATCAATTCTAGACTCGAAGCTTCACGCGTACCCATCAGATAATCAAACCAAGGCCGTGTCACACACCAGTTGGCATCTTGGATGGTATTCATATGATGATCATAGTGCCAAGGAATGCGTTTTTTTGCCCACTCTGGCTCAAGATGCGCGCGCTGGTGTACATAAAAATACCGCGCTGCACCATACCAACTGGCCGCGACTAGCCCTTTAGACACTGGCCAAAATAGCGTCATCGCACCTGCCACCACACCCAACGACAACAACTCCAGACGGGTGCGATCATGCGCAATGCCCTGCTCATAGCACTCATCGGCAAAATTGGTTTTACGCACCATCCGATGATGTGTCCAATGGCTGTTCATACTAGCAGGACTCGGGCTATAGCGAGGCTGTCCCTTGCGCGGTGTTCCATGCAAAATATATTTGTGAGCCACCCATTCAAAGGCATTAGCAACCAACAGCCCACCGACAAACCCACCCACAAACTTGATCATTGTCCTGCTCCGCAATCATACCGTCATGGCTGCATCTTGTCGGATTTATGCACAGACAACTTGACTTTTTCCGCTCAAAATTGACTAATGACGACAGCAAGGAGCGCCTAGCATGCATACAACTCATGATCTTCTCATTGGTACAGTTCCCAGCAGTTTGGTGGGCGTAGTCATTGATTATTGCCAACATCAATGCCTCCCTCTTCCCAAACATACCGCACTATATCAACGCCAAGAGCGGCTTTATTTACAAGAATGGCGTGACTTGCTCGCCGAATTAGCACAACACGACCCACAGCCTGCCTTGGGATTGGCGATTGCCAGCTACGCCCGCCCCAAGCATGTCGGTGTGCTGGCCTATTTGAGTTTAGCCTGCTCCACGCTGGGCGAAGCACTGCAACAGTTTCAACGCTATTATCGACTGGCCTACGATGGCAGTGTTCCAACATTGGCGGCCAGTGATACGCGTACGTTGACGGTCAGTTGGGCATTTGAAGCAGGCAGGCCAGGTCAATTGGTCGATGAGTTTGCGATTGGGCTGTTTTATCAATTGATCAAACATATGGTGTCACCACAAGCCGTCCCACTACAGCATGTGAGCTTTATCAATCCAACCCCTCGCTATCGTGCGCCCTATGAGCGTTTTTTTGGCTGTCCAGTCAGTTTTGAGGATTCATTGACGCGGGTCAGTTTTGATATGAGCTTGTTGGCCTTGCCATTGGCGCAACCTGATCAAGCCTTACAGCGTATTTTAGATGCACAAGCGCAAGCACTACTGGCAGCGCTGCCGTCTAAAGACATCTTTGATCAAGAGTTTCAACAGGCTGTCGTTCAAGCAATCCAGTATGGTGAGGTTAAGCTGGCCGAGATTGCTGAACGATTGAACCTATCGGTACGCGCCTTGCAACGCCGCCTCAGCAATCGTGGCACACACTACCAAACGGAATTGGATCGGATTCGACTGACCCTTGCCAATCAATATCTGCAAGATCCCTGCTTGGGTTTGGCGGATATTGCACTGCTGCTGGGCTATTCCGAACAAAGCGCCTTTCAGCGTGCCTATCGTCAGTGGACAGGACTCACGCCCCAAAAAATGCGTCTGCAATTTGAGCTCAAGGCGTAAGGCTCAATAAATCGCCTGTTGACCTTCTAGGTTCAAATTGTGCTTGCGGCCAACCCTTCGGATGATGCTTTGTCTCAGCATTTTGGGTACTAGAAAGTCTTGCAAAAACGCCCATTCGCGCTCGCCCCAGACATGATAGTACTTGATCTCACCCACAAACCGTAGCTCATCAAATGCATCACCTGCCTGCATCTGCTGCTGCCGCATGAACCTCACAAATACGCTTTTGATCGCAAAGTGATCTATTGGAAAAAAGACATCAAGCGCCTTTTGCGTGATTCTGAGGTTATTATCCAGATAGCCATCCAAGATGAGGCTATTGACAGCCAATCCAATCTTGAGATGCTGTGTATCTGGATCATCCCGCTGCGCCAAACAACTGACGGCCAAGTAATCGCCAACTTTGACGGTTTTGGGAAAATAGCTTAGAACATAAGCAATTGAATCATCCAACGCATATATTTTACGGTCATGTTGTACATGTTCAGTCACTGATCCAACCTCGCTAACTCGGCCGATCTTTTCGGCGAGCGGCTTGAGCCCAATCGGCCAGCAACTCCTGCTCCAACGCAGCCAAATGCTCGTCATCCCAACCGCGATAGGTTTTGAGGTGCAGAATCAAGACGGCTACATGTAACTCGGCAATACTGAGCGACTGGGTATGGCTCAGGTCAAACATGACATCCGCACGATACCACGACAGATAAAACCCTCTTAATGTGCTGGACTTCAGACACCCCGCTCGAACCCGCCGAAATGCTTGTTTAAAACTCATCTATACACTCACATCACGCAATCGATGTGGTGAGCTGCATGTGCAACTCCCCGTTCAATATCTCAATGCCTGTCATACAGACCTTGATTGCTGCACCCACGCCCTAATGAATCGGGGGTTCAATCAAGGGAGGAACTTGCACACAGAATCGAACCGTGCCTTGTTGTGCGGGCGGAACGGTGTTGGTCACCAACCAACTGAGCTCACCCTGTTGGCTGTCTAGCGCAGGTTGGGTCTCAAGCTGACAGATGGCGCTAGCGGGGGTATCTTCACAATGAGCGCTTTTAAACAGCGTGCCACTCGGCACAGCATCACGGACACGAACTTGACTTAAATTGCGTGTACCCACATTGCGATAGAGGATTTCGTATTCTAAAAAATCTCCGTTTTTGGCTTGATTGCGATCACTGAATAACGTGCTATCAGTGGCAGTCGATGGACAATTGGCGACGACACGCACTTGCTTGGACATGATCAGACTAGATGTGCTAATCACGGTGGTATCATGCCGAGTATTGCTATCTCCTGTTACTGTGCCGCCGTCTTGTAGGGTCGCGCTATAACTGGCCGTCAGATGCGCGACATGCTGCGCGCCGCCTGAGGCTTGGGCTGGCGCATTTACGCGTTGCACCACACAATAATCCTGATTCGGCAGCAATTGACCGACACTCGCACTTAGAGCTGATTCGTTTGAATCAATTACGCCATTACAGTTGTCATCTCGATACAGCACCGTCGTCCAGCCCAACTGTGGATTTTCAGCACTATTCGTCACGAATGCCCCAACATCCAGCACAGCCGTGCTACGCAAAATATGCGTATAATTCACTGTGCCACCTGCGATGGTGGTTTGTTGACCATCGGTGGTCAGGATGAGATTTAGACGTGCATCACCAAAATTGTGATTGGCGTAGTCCGTTGCACCCGTATTGGCGAGCGTAATCGTATCGGTCGCACGGGCATAACCTGTCGAACCACTGACCGAGGTATAGCCCACCAGATTGGTTTGGCGAATACAAAAATTAGGACTACTTAAACTACTGGACTGCACCGCAAACTGATATCCCCCTGCGGCATCCGTCTGAGTCGTGGCGATGACATCTACGCCACAGTTGGTCAGTTGTACGCTGCTGCCTACAATACCTTGCTCCCCTGTCTCTTGCGTACCGTTATAGGCGTTCGCTGCCATCGCCGTTGTGCCACTGTTATCCTCGAAAACACGACCCGAAATATGGATCAAGGGCAGCGCTGTATTGGTGATACGACACGTGATGTCTTGACCCAGATCTGCATTGGAAAAGCTGATTTGATTGCCAACTAAGTTGCCCCCACCAATGCAACTCCACTGTGAGGCGCTATAGGTCATCTGATTGGTATTCACCAACAGCTCAGCCAGTGTCGCGGTTTCATTGGGATGCACATTGACAGAAGCACTGAGATCAGATGTATTGGCACTATTGGCTGTTGAGATAAAATTAATATTATTGGTAAGGCCACTGGTACTGAGTTGTGCTTGATCAGCGACCGTTGCATTGACCCAGTTTTTTTGGAGGCGCAGTTCAATATCGTCATCGATGATGGTGTAATTAGCCGATCCAATGGCATTACCACCACAAGCGGTGGTAGACAATACCCGATACGCATCTGTTGGTGATGGCTGTAAGGTGACCGAAAACAGCTCATCTCCCTCTGCAATCGTGTCATTCGTGATCTGCACAGGTACAGGAATAGTCAAGCCACCTTGATAGTCTCCAGCAGGCACAAAGACATTGAAGCTCGGATTGGACTGCCCATTGATGGTGTAATCCACACCAATCGTTGCAGTGGAAGTAGCCGCAACAGTCAAGGCCAAATTCATACCACCCGCAGGAACAACCCCGACCAGCGTGATATTGATTGCTGGTGGTGTTGCGGTGTTTTCAGGGCTGGTAATCGTTGCACCTGCAAACTCCACCACAGGCGCAAGCTCAACCTGAATATCATCCAAAAAATTGCCATTGGTTGATAAGCCATTCAGCGACTCAAAGCGCATAGACACATCACCCGAGGGTAGATTGTGTACAAACTCCCCCCGATAGTCCGCCCAACGACCATTGGACACCGTGCTATTGAC
>JAYXXU010000178.1:0-9262 GCA_036019135.1 Pseudomonadota bacterium
ACTGATGGCCTATGGTCGCATGCCCCGCTGGGTCTCGATTGGATTGGTTTTTTTGCTGATTACATCGGCGGTCGTTGCGGCAGCGTGGGTGTTTGTACCCATGATTTGGAATCAGTTGATGTTTGCCAAGGACAACATCCCTGATGCGGTACATTGGATCAATGGCTCCTTTCGAGTATGGATTGAACAAACCCTAAAAATACAAATTGAACCGATTGATCCTGATCAGGCATCAAATGCGGTTCTACAATATTTACAAACCAACTACAACGTTTCGAGCATCCAAGCGGCGTTGGGGAATGTGGCTCGCTCAGGGCTGAGTGCAATTAATGTGGTGGTACTGACGATTTTAGTGCCGATTGTAACGTTCTATTTTTTGTTAGACTGGCGCGGGATGCTCCAGCGCATCCAAATGTTGTTGCCACGCCGTATTGAGCCAAAAGTTGTACATGTCGCCAGCGAGTGTCATCAGGTATTAGGTCAGTTTGTTAAAGGCCAATTGTTGGTCATGTTTTTGTTGGGTGTGATCTATGCAGTAGGATTGCAATTGGTCGGCATACAAGTTGGGCTGATCATCGGTCTAGTTGCAGGTTTGGCCAGTATTATTCCTTATTTGGGCTTTGCAGTAGGTTTGACTGCCGCCATTGTGGCGTGCTTGCTACAGTTTGGGTTGAGCTGGGTGCATTTGGGTTTGGTTGGGATGGTTTTCATGCTGGGTCAGGTGATTGAGGGCTATGTATTGCAACCATTTTTGTTGGGTGACAAAATCGGATTATCGCCAGTCGCAGTGATTTTTGCGATTATGGCTGGCGCGCAGTTGTTTGGTTTTGCAGGGATGTTGTTGGCATTGCCTGTTGCAGCCGTGCTAGTGGTATTATTCAGACATGCTTATCATAGTTATGAGCATAGTCCGTTTTATCAATATATCCCCGCCCATGCTGTTGAGCCTTATGAGACAGTTTTTGTGGATGCACAGGATGAGCCTACGCCAAGCTTCCCTAATGATGCGCAGGCCATGCGTGATTCAGCCACGGCAGAAGATCATACACAGACAAGGAATTCATGATGATGCGTCAGTTGAGTCTCTCGATTGATTCACGACCTGATGCTCAAATCGGTGATTTTGCAGGCCCTAGCTGGGTGCCTGTGATTGATGCTGTTCGACAGTTACATGCTGGTTTATTGCAACGTTTATATTTGCATGGTGAGGCGGATAGCGGTAAGTCGCATCTGTTGTCCGCGATCTGTGAGTCGTATCAGGATATGCATCGCAGTGCGATACAAGTTTCGCTGATTGAACTACTGGACGCACCAACTGAGGCGCTTGCTGCATTGGAGAGTTTTGATTTGGTGGCCTTGGATGACCTTGAGGCGATTCGGGGCGTTCCTCATTGGCAAGAGGCTATTTTTCACTTGATTAATCGCAGTAGTGTCGGTGAGAGTCAACTAATTTTTGCTTCACGCTTGCCACCATTGGCGTTGCGGCTGGAGTTGCCCGATCTGATGTCGAGGCTGTCGCAAGCAGCGAGCTTTCAACTTCCAAGTGGTGAGAGCCTCGAAGATCGGCAGGCATTACTTGATGCTGTGCTAAAGCGGCGGGGCTGGTCGTTCGAGCCACAAATTATTGAGCATATCTTACAGCATGGTCCGCATCGTGCTGGATTGATGCTGAAAACCTTAAATCAGTTAGAGACATTTTTTCATACCCAACGCCGTAAACCCTCAGCTTCTATGATCCGACAAGTGCTGAGCATGATTGACAGCCAGTCGGTTAATCACTGAAAACTGCTTGTCTGACACGGCGAGGTATGCCAAAGTAGCCTACCGCCATGGAGTGTGGGGCATGTTTAGCCGCACCGTTTTGGCTAATTTAAAACAATAACGCCCGCTTTAGGAGTCTGCGTTTATGCTCAAGCGTACAATCAGCCTGAGTCTGCTTTGTATGGCGAGTCATGCCTACAGTGCCAACATCGTGGTGACGACGACCGCAGATGAAGACAACACGAATCCGAATGCCTGTTCGCTGCGTGAAGCAATTGCGCTAATCAATGGTGATCCAGACAATACTGACCCAGATAAGCGGGATCTCCTGAATAGCAATGCTGGATATGGCGGCTGTGGTGGTAAGGCCGAAGGCGAGGAAATTACTTATTCGCCAGTGATTGAGCTAAAGGCACAGGAAATTTATACCCTCACCAAAGGACAGGTTCTAATACGTAAAGCGATGACGATTCGCAGTGATGGGATTAACAGTATTAACGATCCATCAGGTGCAAATAATCCGACGATCCGTACTGAAGGTAAACATCGCTTGTTTGATATCAATGATGGATCAACCACAGTGACGGATGTCACCACTGTACGATTTGATCAGGTTAATCTGCAAGGTTGTGCTCATCAGGATGCCGATCAAATCTGTGATGTCAATGGCGGTGTGATTGCCAATCGCGAGCATCTAATATTGAATGGTTTGCTGGTCAGAGGTGGACACGCGGAGGAGTTAGGTGGTGCTATCTTTAATTCGTCTGTAGAGTCTAAGCTTACGCTCACCAATGTGGCGATGACCAAAAACCGATCTGCTAATGGTGCTGCACTCTCATTTAACCGACCATTATTTACAATTAGCTCGAGCTATTTTGCTGAAAATACCGCCACACAGGCGCAAGGTAGCGTGTTACACGTGGAGGAGGGTATTGATTCAAAGAATGAGGCGGGGGAGCCAATTATTAGTACAGGGCGCACAGGTCGGATACAAGACAGTATATTTTATCAAAATACAGCACGTGTCACGCGTCTGGTTGAGGGTATGTTGATCAATAACTCAACGATTGTTGATAATCGTGCGGGAATATTTTTTAATGCTTCAGGTGGTTTGGCCAATGTGGCCAATAGCATTGTAGCGGGTAATGAGACCTTTGATTGTGACTTTGCGACGGGTGATCAAAGCTATCTGAATAACAACCTTTACATGACAGGTTGTGAGGATAAAGCTGTTAGTTTTTCAACTGCTCAGATTCGGATTAGTGGGCTGGGGGAGCAAACCTTATTTGCCGCGCAAGTAGAAATCAATGGTCAGCAACGCTGCGCACGTCCCCCTGCGTTTGGCTTATTATGCCGTCCACAGATGAGTGAGGATTTATTTAATCCATTTATCCGTCCAAGATTGCTATCCAGCTATAACAAACTATCCGATTCGTTGATTGTCAATAAAGGTCGGAATTCAGGAACGACGACTGAGGCATTTCATTGTACTAACAATGATCAGCGTGGTCTACGCCGAGAAATTTGTGATATTGGGGCAGTGGAGTTGGTGATCGAAAATAATCGCCAGACCAATGGTCAGGATCTGAGGTTTGGTGACATTGCCACGCTGGATCTGACTGAGATTCTCGGTGATGGTGAACTTATGCCTGCTGAAAGTTGTGTGACAATTTATCCTAATATTAGTCCTGAAGGAGGGCAATGGCGAGATGGTTGTTTGGTGTTTACACGGGCACCGCAAAAAGGCACGGCTGAGCTGAATGCTGATGGGCAAATGATCTATCGACCTCTTAGTGATTTTCATGGTGTCGATCGTTTCTTTTATGATGTGTTGACCACAACCAGTCGTTTTTCCGATGGCCGCAATGACCAAGCCATGAATATTGAGACAACCATTGTCCAAGAGCCGAATGCAGGCAAACAAAATAAAACGGTCAAAGTCGCTGGTGGCAGTTTAGGGCTGATTAGCTTACTAGGATTGTTGGGTGTGGCGGTGTTTGGTCGTCGATATAGTCAGAAAAAAGGAGCATTCTGATGATCCGTCGTAAGGTTCTTGCTTTGGCTATTGGTGGCCTGATGTTCTCAGCTACACAAGCAGCAACTATAACAGTCACGACATTTGTAGATGAAAATGGCGAAAATCCTAATAGTTGTTCGTTGCGTGAGGCGATCAAGGCATCAGAGCTTAAGTCATCTTATGGCGGTTGTTCTGCGGGTAAGCGTGCCGAAACAGATGTAATCCAGCTTAAAGCGGGAACATATATTCTGGATCGTGGTGAGCTAGTTACCAAGACTGCACTTGAGGTGCGGGGTGCAGACAGTATTGATATTAATGCTCGTGACTCAATTTCTGGTTTGTATAATTCGCGCTTGCCGCTGACAACAACGATTCAGGCCACCAATAACAGTCGAATATTTAATACGGCAGTGCATCGTACTAATCTGCGTTTGCAAGATGTGATCCTCACAGGGGGGCGGGCGGATGGAATACGTACTAATCCAAATGATTTAAATGGTGGGGCAATCCGAGCGGGTGCGACATTGACGTTGGAGCGCACAGTTTTTAGAGACAATCAAGCTGTTGGCCAAGGTGGTGCTGTTTATCTCGAAGGTACGCAATCAACATTAAGCGCAAGCAATACGACATTCGAGCAAAACAATGCACCACAGGGTGCTGTGCTGAGTATGAGTTGTTTGGATAATTTATTGTTAACCAAGCGAGGTATTGATATTAAGCAAGCCAGCATTACTAACAATGGTAGCAATGCGACACAAAGTATTCTTGATTTTTGTGGTGTTCCTACAGTGGATGTGATTGCCTCTACGCTGGGACAGAATCAAGTGTCGAGCCAAAGTGGTAGCGGTGTGCTGCGTATCCTTGACGATGGTAAAGGGACACGAACCAGCAGTGCATCAGTGTTGCGTCTTACCAGTACCACACTGGCAGAACCCCAAGGTGGTGCTGCCTTGGTGTATGATGGTCATGCAGCATTGATCATTAGTAATAGTATTTTGGCTTTTAATCAAAATTTTGATTGCCGCTATATTGGTGGGAACGAACTAGATGATGTATTACAGGTTGCCACTGTATTTAATTTGATTGGTGGCAATCGCTTTGTTCCGACCAATTTAGAAAACGCTAAAAATATGCCACTTAGTGACACTTGTCAGATCCCATCACGCTTATCAGTCATTAAGTACGTTGAAACTGGTGAAAAAGATGAAAATGATAGGCCGATTACGAAGCCAGAATTAGATCTAGATAAGCTTACGCCAGCGGCTCAAGAGAGTCGAGATAATAATCGTTATACGCGTGATGCGCAGCGCTCAGAATTGCTGTTGCCATTGGCAGATTATGGCGCGAATCTAAAAGGCTATTTACCTAATCCAACTGTATTCAATACGTTGGATTCAGCAGGGAAGCCGATGACGATTACTGTCGTTGATGCTGGTCATGCAGTAAATCAATGTGGAGGGGCGGATCAGCGTGGAGTTGATCGTGCCAGTGGGATCAAAAACAAGATTACCAATGATATTGACTCACCACGTTGTGACATTGGTGCCTTGGAGCTGGGTCAATTGACTGTCAACGATGATGGCGATGCGGTCAATGGTTCCTATGTTGAGCAGTTGGAAAGCAAGCGCTTTAACTTCACTGATCAGCAATTTGCAAATTTAACCAAAGAAGAGCAAGAGTTGGTTGAGCGGATTACTGCTGATGAAACTGAATACAAGGAGCAATTTAAGCAGAATTTTAGCTATCGTAGAGTATTTGCTGATGTATTTATTAACGATATCCCTCAAGAAAAAGTAAGCGCTAATGCGACCCCATCCAGTAGTGAGTTTATTGGCTTTTATACCAAGCAGTATGAAGTGGAGGCTAAGTCATTTGGATCTGGTGAGGATGTATTGCTGACAGGGCGTGACCTTGCAGCAACGGGCTCGGGTAATACTGATGTGGTCAAATGCGAGTGGCTGCCAGAGATGCAGCGTATTGTGATCTACCGTACTGATGGTGGCGTGACACGGAGTGGTGAGGTTGAGCGCTGTCAGTATACGGTCACATCTCCTGATGGCGTGGTGGTGTCAACTGGTGTGGTACAGGCGCGGATCGTGAATATTCGCCCTGTCGCAGAAAATGATACGTATACACTGCGTTTTGGTGAGCCACAGTTGACGTTTAACATACTCGAAAATGATCATGATAACGGTGATGGACTAATCGGATCTGATTTTGAGCCAGTGGATCGTACTGCATTCTTTGAAGATCGACTGTTGCCTGAGTCGCAACGAGTGAATATCAAGATCAAGACACCACCCCAGCTTGGTCGTTTGGTGTTTGAGCGTGAAGCTCCTTGTCCAGACAACGTGGCGACACGGCCACAACAGACTTGTTACGGTGGTAAAGTCACCTATCTGGTCAAAAACACCTTTTCACCGTTCAATGATAGTTTTAAGTATGTAGTCTTGGATGCAGATAAAGCTGAGTCTAATGAAGCAACAGTCAACATCATCAATACTGCCACGACGACAGAAGATACCCGAAAAAGTGGTGGTAGCTTGGGTTGGCTGGGTGTGCTGGGATTAATGGGTTTGGCGGGCTTGGCCACTCGCCGTCGTCGATTGTCGGTATAATCGCTTCACAATGCCCATCTGATGATGGGCATTTTTTGATATGCAGATTAGAGGCGCTGACGTACCATTTCAAATAGGCAAATTGCGCCTGCAATGGCCACATTCAATGATTCTTGGCCACCAGGTTGTGGGATGCTAATCGCTTGTGCCTGCTGTAATGCCAGATCCGTTGCCCCTTGACCTTCATTGCCCATCAGCCATGCAGTCGGAGGACATAGATCGGCTTGATATAGTGAGTGGGTCGCGTGTGAGCTGGTGGCGTATAGAGGGACTTGAAGCCGAGGCAGTAACTGAGCAAGCTCAAGATGCTCTATGATCTGTAGGCTAAATTGCGCGCCCATGCCAGCCCGAAGCACGCGGGGTGACCACACCGAGGCTGTCCCTGTGGTACAAACGACCTGACGAATCCCTGCTGCTGCTGCTGTGCGGAGCAAGGTGCCTACATTACCAGCATCTTGCACATTTTCTAAAATTAGTAGGTCGTCAGTGATGGAGTCAGGCAGTTGTGCTTGAGGTTGTGCAATCACGGCTAAGACGTCAATGCCATCTCCAAGACTGCGTAAGTCTTGATAAAGTGTGTCAGGCAATATAAAGCAAGCCACCTGTGGCCAGCTTGTCAATAAAACGTTGACCTCAGGATGTGCCAATGCGCTTTGGGTCAGCCAAATACTCACAGGCTGTTGACCCGTCCGTTGATAGGCATCCAGCAAATGCACACCTTCGAGTACAGTCTGCTGAGTTTTGCGGCGCTGGTTGGCTTGTTGCAGCAAGCCCCTGACCTGTCGGAGCTTGGGATTGTCTTTAGACCGAATCGCTTGAGGCTGCATACAGGTTTAGCCTTGTGCCTGATCGTGTTGCAAGTGGTATTGCGTGACTCGCTCAACCTCATGTCGAGAGCCAAGCACCACGGGGATACGCTGATGTAGGTCATTGGGTTGTACCTCAAGGATTCGCATTCTACCAGTTGTCGCAGCACCGCCTGCTTGCTCAATCAACAAGCTCATTGGATTGGCTTCGTACATCAGTCGTAAGCGACCTGCCTTGGTGGGGTCTTTAAAATCATAGGGGTACATAAAAATCCCACCACGAGTCAAAATCCGATGGACATCACCAACCATAGATGCAACCCAGCGCATATTAAAGTCTTTGTCTCGACTTCCTGTTTTACCTGCTAGACATTCATCAATGTATTGCTTAACAGGAATCTCCCAGTGTCTTTGATTAGACATGTTGATTGCAAATTCTTGGGTATCTGCTGGGATCTGGAGCTGTTGCACCGTGAGGATAAACTCGCCTGTTTGTGGATCGAGGGTGAATACATCCACGCCTGCACCAAGTGTTAGCACCAACAGCGTCGAAGGGCCATACAAGACATAACCTGCGGCAACTTGGTTTTGACCCGCTTGAAAAAAATCTGTCGTGGACAGGCTGTCTGGATTGGGACGCTGAAGGATCGAAAAAATCGTTCCAACACTCATATTGACATCAATATTGCTAGAGCCATCGAGTGGATCAAACAGTACCAGATATTGACCTGTGGCATTGGTTAGTACCATGTGATCTTGCTCTTCTGACGCAATAGCGGCCGTTAAGCCGCCGTGGGTGAGCGCATCAACCAATAAATCATCTGCGATGACATCGAGTTTTTTTTGTACTTCACCTTGGATATTGTCACTATCTGCACTGCCCAAAATACCAGCCAGTGCTCCTTGTTGCAGTGCCACACTGATTTGCTGACAGGCTGTGGTGATTTGCTGGACGATTTGACTTAACTCGGTGGTTAAGGTTGGACGTTCGGTTTGTGCCGCAGCAAGATAGGCCTGAAGGGTCGTGCGAGACATGGGTTCTCCAACAAAGACAGTATTTCGATGCGGCGTATTATGGCGGATTTCGATACCGTACAGGATGTTTTTTCAGGTATTCATCGGCTGATACAGATTGAATCAACAGCAGGGGGCAAAAAAGATTAGATTATGGGCTCTGATTGAAATTGTCTTAGGAGCTATGGGCAGATGTCAAATGCAGCCGTGTCGCCTGTTCGATCATCGCGTAAAAAACTGGGTGCGTTGGCATTGATTGTGTTGGTTTTGGTAGGTTTTGTGGTGTGGCAGGCATGGCAATTGCGCGCGCCAGACAATCCGATCACGGTGTTGACTCGTGAAGGAGTGCTGCAACGCATTCAGCATTTGAATAATCTAGAAACGGTGGCATTTCATGTCGAAACGGTGGTCACCAGCACCAAGCAGGGCAGTTGGTATCGACTCTGGCAAGATCAGCAGCGAGGCTTATTTATTGCCAGCGGGCGGGTGGTTGCGGGTCTTAATCTCAACCGACTGACTGCCGACCAAGTACAAGTCTCAGCAGATGGCAAAATGATTCATATTGATTTGCCACCCGTGGAGATGTTGTCGATCAGCTTGGATAAAACCGAGATTTATGATTTGAATACGGGATTGATGGGGCTGATGAAAATTGATCCAGAATTGTTGACGCAAGCGCAGCAGGCTGCTCGCGTCCAAATTGGACAAAGCGCTTGCCAGTCAGGAGTTTTGCGAATGGCCAATGAAAATGCCCAAAAACAAGTGCAGGCGTTATTTGCATTGACACAGGCTCAAGTCAGCGTGACGGCAGCACCTGTACCGAGCTGTCGTACTTAGTCGACTCGACCTGTTGTTGATTGATCATTGGCCTGATCTCGATGGATTAAGGTAAGTCATAGCCGACCTGTCGCAGCATCTGACTGAGTTGGATCAATGGTAGTCCCATCAGTGCGGTGTAATCCTCACCGTACATGCGCTCAAATAAACTAATCCCCAAGCCTTCGCATTTAAAACTGCCTGCGCAGTGTAAAGGCTGTTCTTGCAGC
>JAYXXU010000179.1:0-1874 GCA_036019135.1 Pseudomonadota bacterium
CTGTGCTTGAGCCAACGCCACGAAAGTTGAACATCACCACCGAATCACCCGCCCGCTGCCAGTGCCGTGCCAGAGTGGTCACCACCTTGTTATCCATCGTCCCACCAAACAAAGGATGTGGATGACAAATCACCACCAGACGAGGACAATCCACGGCAAAATGTGCGCGTACCTGTAGCACACCTGCAGGAGCATGTATTTGGAGGTTTTCGGGCATAGCAACCTCAGCCGAGCAATCAAAGCAGGATAAATCCTAGCGGATTTGCCATCAAATTGCCATGATCTTACCGCAAGATCAGCGATCTTGATCACTTTGGCCAATCTACCTGACCACCTCAAAAAACCTGAACAACAGTAGCAGTAACCAACTAAAAACCAAGGACTAACCCTCTAAAACACTCGACTTCACGCCCATTGATCAAACCCGATCAATGAAAAATACCGCTTGTTTGACATTTTCGGGTAAAATAGTCAGCCCGCTGATGGCATCATTTTCGTAGCCCCCTTCTTTGCTACGCAATGCCGACTTGCCCCCTATTTTTTACTAGCTGGAGTTTTGCCTTATGAACGCAAAAGCACCACGTTTTTCGGCTCAGAATACCGAGCCTAATCAACGTACAGTCGTCGAAACTGCTATCGTTGGTGCAGGTTTTGGCGGTATGGCGACAGCGATTCGCTTGCTACAAAATGGCAATGAAGACTTTGTATTGATTGATAAAGGCAATACCGTCGGTGGCACATGGCGTGAAAACACCTACCCTGGTGCTGCCTGTGACGTACAGTCGCATATGTACTCGTTTTCGTTTGAAGGCAAAACTGACTGGTCAAAGCGCTACGCAGGCTGGGAAGAAATCCAAGACTACATCCAATCAACTGCCAAAAAATATCAGCTTGAACGTTATGCACGCTTCAACACCGAAGTAATCGCAGCACGCTTTGATGCCGACACTGCCCATTGGACTATCGACTTCAAGGATGGTGACAGCATCCAATGTAAATTTTTTGTATTGGCATCAGGCCCACTGCATGTGCCACAAATCCCCAACTTTAAAGGCATTGAAAGCTTTAAAGGCAAAGTATTCCACTCAGCACAATGGGATCACAGCTACGACCTGACGGGCAAGAACGTTGTTTCTATCGGGACAGGTGGCAGTGCGATTCAATATGTGCCAGAAATCGCCCCCAAGGTTAAACAGCTCTACGTCATGCAGCGTACCCCAGCATGGGTGATTCCACGCGACGAGCGCAAATATCCTGAGTTTGAGAAGAAACTGTTCGCCAAGTTCCCTGCATTACGTCGCATCCATCGTGCCCGTCTATACTGGTCAAACGAATCACGGGTGTTGCCGATTTTTAATCCGCGAATCATGAAATACGGCCAAAAAGCCGTTGAAATGTTTATTCGCTATCAAGTCAAAGATGCCGCACTGGCCAAAAAACTCACGCCTGATTATGTGTTGGGCTGTAAGCGGATCTTGATCTCTAACCGTTATTTCCCAACCTTTAATCGTCCCAATGTTGAACTGGTCACCGATGGCATTGCTGAAGTCCGTGAAAACAGCATCATCACCCGTGATGGTATTGAACGTCCAGCCGATTGCATCATCTATGGCACAGGCTTTATCACCGATCCACGGATCTACATGAAAGGCTTTGAATGTATTGGTCTCAACGGCCGCAACCTCATGGACGATTGGAAAGACGGCGCGGAGTCGTATTACGGCATCACCACGGCAGGCTATCCGAACATGTTCCAACTGGTCGGCCCCAATACGGGTCTCGGCCATAACTCGATTATTTTTATGATTGAGGCACAGGTACATTACATCCTCGAAATGATGAAGCTGATGCGCAAAAAAGGCGTAGATGCTGTA
>JAYXXU010000180.1:0-3338 GCA_036019135.1 Pseudomonadota bacterium
AGTGCGGCAAACTGAAAAACAGTATCATCAAAAACTCGACGTTTAATGGAGCAATAGCCATGTATAAAATTTTGTCAAGCAGCCTACTGATTGCAGCACTGGGTCTATCGCCCCTCAGCCATGCACATGACGATCAGACCATGCATCACGCATCCTCTGGCCAACACGATGAACAAGTCGAACAGCGAATGAAGCAAATGCAACGCGCCTATCGAAGTGCCGTGCGTAGCCAAAGCATTGAACAGATGAAGCCAGCCGTAACGCAACTGATTGCGCTATCCAAACAAGCAACCGCGCTGCATTATGGGGACAACCCAACTGAGCGCGCCGATTATAAAGATGGCATGCATGAGTTACAGGCAGATTTGGATGAACTAAAAAATGCCATTCAAGCCAATGACTTACTACTAGCTCGAAAAATTCTGACAGAACAAATCAAGACCACACGCAATCAAGCGCATGAGAAGCTGGGTGTCGATGAAGACTAAGACATCTCATGGGCGAACACTCTGTAAGTCTTACATTACCGAGTGTTCAATCGACTAAAACTGCGCTGTCCCCTCCTCTTGTCTCAATCAGTCTTTCCGACGCATGTGCGGGAACAAAATCACATCCCGAATACTCGGCGCATTGGCAAACAACATCACCAAGCGATCAATCCCGATCCCCTCACCCGCAGTCGGTGGCAACCCATACTCCAACGCCTCGACAAACTCCGCATCGTAATGCATCGCCTCATCATCACCCGCGTCTTTTTCGGCCACTTGCTGCTGAAAGCGCGCCGCTTGGTCGATGGCATCATTTAACTCAGAGAAGCCATTTGCCAACTCACGCCCACCGATAAAGAACTCGAACCGATCCGTGATATGCGCGTTATGGTCATTACGACGTGCCAATGGTGAGGTTTCGGCTGGATATTCGGTGATAAAAGTCGGCTGACGCAGCTTGGTTTCGACAGTTTCTTCAAACACGATGGTTTGCAGTTTACCCAAGCCAAAACCGTCTTTGACTTTTTCTTTCAACTCAGTCTGTACAAACTGTGCCAAAAAGTCCCGATCATCAACTTGCTCAGGGGTCAGGCTCGGATTGTGCTGCAAGATCGCGTCGCGCATCGAGATTTTGGCAAAAGGTCCTTTGAGGCTAAACACCTCATCGGCATACGGCACATCGGTCGTACCCAGAATATCCAAGGCCAGTTTTTCCAGCATGCGCTCGGTCAGATCCATCAGATCCTTATAATCGGCGTAAGCTTGATAAAACTCGATCATGGTAAATTCAGGATTGTGGCGGGTCGAAACGCCTTCATTGCGGAAGTTACGATTGATCTCGAACACCCGCTCAAAACCGCCAACCACCAGACGCTTTAAGTACAGCTCTGGCGCAATCCGCAAAAACAACTCCATATCTAAGGCATTGTGATGGGTCTTAAATGGCCGCGCCGACGCACCACCAGGGATGACGTGCATCATCGGGGTTTCGACTTCCATAAAGCGCTCATTCAGCAAAAACTGTCGAATGCCACTGACCACCTGTGAGCGGATCATAAAGGTACGGCGGGTATCTTCGTTGGTGATCAGGTCAAGATGACGCTTGCGGTATTTGGCTTCGGTATCGCTGAGACCGTGAAACTTGTCCGGCAGTGGCCGTAGTGATTTGGTCAATAGTTGAACTGATTGCATGTCAACATATAAATCACCCTTACCTGAGCGCGCCAGCGTACCTGTGGCGGCAATAATATCGCCTAAATCATAGCGTTTTATTTCAGCCAGAGTATCGGCATCTAATACCTTACGATTCACATAAAGCTGAATCCGCCCCGTCATCTCCTGAATTTCAAGAAATGATCCTCTGTCCAGCATCAAACGACCAGCCACACTGACCACAATCGCTGCGTCGGCCAGTTGTTCTTTGCTCATCTCAGCGTATTGGGTCTGCAAGTCACCGGCATAATGCTCGCGGCGAAAGGTATTCGGAAATGCGCTCGTGCCGTTGGCTTTGGCCTGTTCTTGCAGCACCTTCAGCTTGGCATGCCGCTCGGCAATCAACTGGTTTTCGCTGATGGCGGGGGTATCTCGCTGCTCGGTCATTGCAAGTCTCTCGGCAATATTAAAAAAGAGCCGAAGCATAGCAAATTTCAGTCCATCGGGGCAGTCATCGTGTGCGGATCTGTGTGTTGTAGATGACTGAAAAAGATCGGAGGACGGTCACTGTCAAAAATCAATTTAGCTCAGGCATAATCGTCGGCAGTATTCGCAGGGAATACATACAAACAACTCGCGCAAGGAATCACTACATGAACCCAATACCTGTACTGGTCTGGACGGCACAACACGACAGCACGCTACTGCCAAAATCATTGGATGATGCAGAGCGGATTGCCGATGAATTGTTTTGGAAAACTACAGACACTCCAATTCCCGTTTATCAAGCATTTGCGCAAGATATGCTCACATGGATGGAAGACAACAACATTCCGCTGTTGGGCGCTCAGGCAGCGTTGCGGGATGATTTGTTAAATGTCAGTGTCAACGACCGTGTACGCCTGTCTTTTGAGAACTTCCCCCGTCATCATAGTACGCTCTACGAGCAATTTTTATCTCTTGCACGTAAGCATGAGCTGGTGGTGTATGACACCAACTACCCCACCGCTGTATTTTTACCCAATAACAGCAGCATTCCGATTGATGCTCAAGAGATTGTGTCTTCGATGGCACGGCGTGAACGTTTATCACAGCATCAACAACGGAAAGCCACTGATACACCCATCCGATTTGACCAAGTGCCTGAGTGGCTGAAAATACAGATGGATCAGACCTTTGCGCCGTTTGGGTTTTCACCTTGTGTCATTCAGCTTGATTCAGATGGGGCAATTATGGGAAGAGTGTGGAAAAAAAGCCCCGCAGGTTTGATGATCATAGCGTCACTGGTGTACGAGCAATACGGTGAAATGCGAATCTGGGGAACTGCGGAAGTATATCTTACAGACTTATTTAAATTCAAAGCCATGATTAAACAAAAAGATGTCAAGGACATGTCCCATAGCACAAAACATGAAGATTTTACGATTTTTGTTAAAGACTTTAAGGAAAAATCTGACTCCCTAAAATTATTTTTCCCAAAGGCCGCAGCAGTATATCAAGGATATATTCATGCTTTCACGGATACGCAGTCTTTTTACAATTATGCATATACACATGCATTTGAGGATGCAATGAGAACACTCGACAGCCGTTTTTTCTTGCGTTGCAATATGATTCTCAACCTTGAACATATAGATGATTTTAAATCCTTTAAGTTGCAATATGAAAAACTTAGAAACCCTACTCGTGCCAATCAGG
>JAYXXU010000181.1:0-21477 GCA_036019135.1 Pseudomonadota bacterium
ATAGCCACCAGCGACGCTTGCGCTTTTGAGGTGGCGGGTTATTGGCAGGTGGCTCAACAGGTGGTGGTGTAACAGCGACCTCTTCTGCCACATTCAAGTGCGCGGGGTGATCACTTGATGCCCCGAAGCTCTGATTGGTTTCTGGCGTTTGTGTTGTTGTCATACCACTATTGTTTCCCAATCATGCCCAACCGTTTGGGTCTGTTGACGTTTTATCCATAACGCACATCCGTCGATGTTCGTCACTCCACACTGGATTACTGCATTGTCGTTACTTACAACGACGGGCCAATAAAGAAGTGCAGCCGAATCGGCATGCTACTTTCGGATACGCCCGCTGCGACATCAATCCGAATCGGTCCAACAGGCGATGACCAGCGTACACCAAGTCCAGCACCATACTTAACAGGGTCAGTGAAGCCTTGATCAAAGGCATTACCTGCATCGACAAAAATCGCACCACGCCATTTTGGAAAGAACTCGTAGTTGTACTCAATTGAGCCAACAGCCAAATTCTGCCCGCCACTTAACTCACCATCATCACGCACGGTCGATAAGCTCTTGTAGTCATAGCCACGAATACTTTGATCACCACCCGCAAAAAACCGTAAATTGTACGGAACAGCCTCAAAATCCTTGGTCACAATCGTTGCCAAGTCTAAACGCCCGACCAAGCGGTGCTTGCGTGCCTCGCCAAAACTCTCAATTGCTCGCCAACCTGCACGCAGGATCGCCAAATCGACATCGCTGAGTAAAGCTTTACTACCCACCTCAACCTGATAAGACTGGCGAAAACCTTGATACGGATCAACTCCCCAGCGACTGGTCACCTTGCTAATCCCATAACCACCCAATAACACCTGTTGAGTCAATTTCAGATTATCTACGGGTATTTCTAGCTCGGACAACGACTGTCTCAATTCGGGGTCTGTGAATTTGATTTCAACCTCATCCAAGCGATAGCGTAGAGACCACGTATGATGCCAATCATTTGGATCAGGACGAATCGAGCGCTCAATCCCCAATGTCCCCCCTGTTGAAAGCACATCAAACCCTGAATCAATCTGCGAAATTTCTTCTCGCTCAAAGCCACCGAAGACACTGACCACATCTTTTAGAGGATGTTTGTATGGAATGCTATAGCGCCCATCAATGGCTTGACGGATTTGGGACAACTCAAGATTGGCATCAAAACTATGGCCTTTGTCATTTACCAATGCGCGGCGATACTGCCCACGCAAACGAACACCTGTATCGGTGCCATAGCCCAAACCCACTTCAGCACTGTTGGGTTGACGTGCATCTACCAATACTCGAACAGGGACAACACGGGCTCGATTGGCTGTATCGGCGTGCACCTCTTCGACTGCCTCTTGATCTTGATTATCCAATGAGTCAGGCGTGAAGGCCGTCACCTCAATATTGTTAAACCAACGCGTATCTAGTAGCTGCCGTGATAACTGTGCCACCTGACGTGCATCGTATGGATCATCTGGCTTAAAAGGCAATAAGGACTGTAACCACTTCATGCGGACAGGCAGCTCCAAATCAGGCACGATAGAACCAAAGCTCACCTCACCAAACCGATAGCGCTCACCACTGTCATAGACCAAATCAATATCTGCTGTACGGTCTGGCAGCGTGACCAAAACCTCGTGCGATGCCCACTTACCATCAAAGTACCCTCGCTCTAATGCGGAGCTACTAATTCGTGCTTTGGTTTGCTCATAGCGTTCGTGGTTTAAAATGTCACCAACCGCTAAATCAGGATTTTCCTGAATCCGCTGAAAACGCCGCATTTCTTCAGCATCACCCAGAATTTGGATGTTTTGCGATTGGACGATGACTGGCTCACCCGCAGTGACGGCTACATTCAGCACATCCCGCGCGGCTTGGCTGAAGATAAACTGACTGTCGTAATAGCCTACCGCTTGAGCAGCATCTCGCGCCAAGCTCCGCAAACGCGGCAAACTGTCCTGAAACTCTGAAAACTCGTCTACCGTAACCCTCGTTAATGCAGCTTCTAAATTTTTGGCCAAACTTTCAGGCGCGTTTTGAATGTTCACACTGATCGTCGGCTCAGGCGCAAACGCCTCGTCTGTTTTGCCACCAAACCAACCTTTAATGCGTTGAAAGAGGTTTTTTGAAGGTTCTGCTGTCACCTGCTCAGGCGATGGCGTGTCGATTGGCGGTTCATCAACCAATTCTAAAGGCGGCAGCTCTGCCTCTAAGTCAGGAAATTCGAGATCAATTAACGGTGCTTCTGATGTCTCTGCTTCTGCCTCTACCGTAGGTATGCGATCTGAAATTTCGGGCGTTTCAGCAGACTGATTCTGATCTGTATGTGCCTGATTATCAGGCTGTACATTTGGCACAGCGGGAGCAATGGGCAACAGCTCAGCCTGATTTGATAAATCCACTTGGCCTGATCTGGCTGCCTCGGCAGCGGCAATACTGCGCTTGGCCTGTGCTATCTCATCATCCACCGAGACATCGGTCGTCATCAATACATCAGCAGGGACGGCTGGCTGTATTACCTCAGGCTCAGCCATCGGCACGGCTAGATATTGCTCAGGCTGAACCACACTAACAGTCGACACAACACTCATGTCAGCACTGTCCTCTGGGTTGGCATATGCCCAAATCGGAATCAGCAATGGCGACACCAGCAAAAGAGAGCGGCTATAGTTCAATGCCATATGCAGGCTAAGGACAGATGCTCTTGTGGGCATATGATTGATATGCAACGGCTCTTTCATACAGGCTCCACGCAGTCACGCATAAACGATTAACACTGCGCATGTCAGAGGGTTTAGACTTGCCCATCATAACGGCTCGAATCTTTACTTGCCAGTCATCGACATCATGCTTATGTTGGCATTTTGCGCAATCTACTCCCTCTGTTTTTCATAGCTTTTAGGACGATTTGGATGAGTTCACAGTTTAGCTTATTAAAAAAACGGCGTTTTTTGCCGATGTTTTTGACCCAGTTTTTAGGGGCATTTAACGACAATGTGTTTAAGCAAGCACTACTGCTGTTGCTGACCTACTATGCCGCCCAACAAATGGGCTTAGCGATTAGCTTGCTTAATAATCTTGCTGCCCTGTTATTTATTCTGCCTTTTTTTCTGTTTTCCTCGACAGCAGGCCAGATCGCGGATAAATACGAAAAATCCATGCTGATTCGACGACTGAAACTGATCGAAATCGCAGTCATGAGCCTTGCAACGGTTGGGTTTTTATTACAATGGTATGGGCTACTCCTGCTGGCACTGTTTTTAATGGGTGCGCATTCCAGCTTGTTTGGCCCTGTTAAATACGCCTATTTGCCGCAAGCCCTCCAGCCTGACGAGCTGGTCGGTGGCAATGCCTTATTCCAATCAGGCACATCGGTATCAATTTTGACTGGCACGATGTTAGGTGGGGTCTTGGTTGCCAGTTCAACATTGGAGATGACACTGATCTGGACGTGTGTCACGGTGCTGAGCATTGCGATTTTGGGCTGGCTGGCCTCGCGCGGAATTCCTCAACTGCCCGCCGCCACACCTGACCTCAACATTGATTGGAATATCTTCAGAACCAGTGCATCGACCTTACGGGAGGCTTGGGCGCTACGCGGGGTGTTCTATGCGATTATTGGGATTTCGTGGTTTTGGTACTATGGGGCAACCTTCTTGACCCAAATTCCTGAATTTACAACCAAGCTATTGGTCGCCGATCCGAGCGTGGTCACGTTTTTATTGACGTTATTCACGGTGGGCGTGGCGACGGGCTCATTGTTGTGCAAGACCTTACTCCGCAATCAAATCAGCCTTAAATTGCTGCCCATTGGTGTGGTTGGTCTGAGTGTATTTGCGTTGGACTTGTATTTTTCACTGAATCAACTGCCTGTGGTCAGCAACATGCAGTCATTAAACCAAATTCTGGATAACCCCGTGTATTGGCGGGTATTTGTTGATCTTTTGGGTTTGGGCATGTTTGGTGGGTTTTATATTGTGCCATTGTATGCAGTCATGCAAGCCTATGCCCCCGAAGCACGACGAGCAAGAATCATTGCGGCCAATAACATCTTAAATGCATTTTTTATGGTGGTGTCTGCCATCATTGCGATTGTGTTGTTGTCAGTGCTGGCGCTCTCATTGCCAATGCTATTCGTCTATACCGCAGCTTTAAATCTATTGATCGGAGGCTTTGTGATTGTCAAAACACGGCAGCATTTGCCCAAATCTCCCCTCAATACAGGGCTAAGTTGACACGGATTGAGACTGGACAGCCGTGTCATATGCGGTATGCTGGCATGAGGGTCTTGTGAGGTTTATTTTGCTATGCGTCACTATCGTTTTTCGGATCATTTGATTCAACACGTTGATCAAGCGCTGCGCAGTCTTGTACCCAATAGCACGCAAGCGGAACGGCCATCGCCAGCACAGGATCTGCCAAGCCACTTAAGTGTTGAACAAGCAAGGCATGTTGCAGGGCTGATGCGGGTCAATCACAGCGGCGAGGTCTGCGCCCAAGCGCTCTATCATGGTCAGGCGCTGACCGCCAAGCTGCCCACGGTGCGGCAAGACATGCAACAAGCCGCGCAGGAGGAGCAGGATCATCTGGTCTGGTGTGAACTGCGACTGCGTGAGCTAAATAGCCACCCAAGCCTACTGAATCCGCTGTGGTATGGCCTGTCTTTTGGGATTGGGGCATTGGCAGGTTTGGCGGGCGATGATTATAGTTTGGGTTTCGTCGCTGAAACTGAAAAACAAGTCAGCGCACATCTGCAATCCCACCTGACTGACTTGCCCGATAGTGATCCACGCACCAAAGCAGTCTTGGCACAAATGAACACCGATGAGTTGCATCACCGTGATCAAGCCCTTGCCGCAGGTGGGCGCGAACTCCCCCCACCTGTTCGACATTTGATGGGTCTGGTGTCCAAAATCATGACCAAAACCAGTTATTCAATTTAATTTTCAGGAGACTAAAATGACTGTTTCATCCTCAGCCAATATCCCCAAACTCAGCCTACATACCTTGCTGACACTGGATGGCTATGTTGCCGATCCCACGCGGATTGAGGCAGCCAACCTAAATATTGAACCCCTATCGCAGTATATGTTAGATCGCAGTGATGCCTTGGTATTGGGAAGACCTACCTATCTGTCCTTGGTTGACAATGGCGTGTGGCCATATCCTAATCATCTCACCTATGTGTTGTCACGGCACAAAGATTGGTCGCTCGAACAGCCACAACTACATGGCAGTACCGAATCACTGTCAACGCTACTCCCACAAATGACCGAGCACGACATTCAAAATGTTTGGCTTATGGGTGGGCGACGCTTGGTCATGGCCGCCTTGGCGGAACATCAATTGGATGAATTGATTATTCACTTGTTGCCGATCACCCAAAGCTCAGGCAAGCCGTTTTTTGACCAGCACCATCTGTCGCACTTTGAGCTGATTCATGTCGAAAGACTCGAGCAGGGGATTGTCCGCATGCAATATCATGTGAGCTACGACTGAGCGACCCACACGCTACACGCATTGTTCGATCAGTCAACCTGTAACGGCTGTACGGGGTGAGGACAATCAGGCCATAACTCTAACATCGGCAGATAAACATCTGCGGGTAATGGCAGGCGGGTACTGACCACATCGAGCTGTGCCAGAGAATGCCCTGCCCCGATCAAATCAATGTCCATCCGTACATATTGGGACGGTCTTACACGGCCACAGCGCTGCTCGATTTGATTCAGTCGCACCAATAAATCGTCCTGATCGAAGACCACATCCTGCAACAGCACCGCCTGATTCCAATACTGTAAATGTGCCCGACCCGCACGATCTGGCAACTCATAAATCGACGAATACTGACAGTGTCCCAGCAGCATCAGCTCCGCATGCACCTGTTGTAGCGCTGCGGCATGATCAATATTAGTGCCCAGTGCAAGCGCGTAAATCATCGCGACTCCGTTCTATCGAGACACCCACGGCTGATGTCTGCGTGACCGCCAATGGCTTGCGAATGGTCACGCGCACCGAATGCACCAGATGAAACTCCTGCAAAATAGTCTGTGCCACCAGATCGGCCAAGGTCTCAATCAGCTTGGCCTGCCGCTGCTGGATCACCGCAATAACCCGTTCGCTGACGTGTTGATAGTTCACTGCATGTACCAAATCATCGGTACTTGCTGCCAGATGGGTATCCACTGACAGTACCAAATCGAGCCACAGCGGCTGTTTGATCTGCCGCTCCCATTCGAATACTCCGACCACAGCCTGTAGCTGTAGCCCCTCAATGATCACTGTATCCACAGGATTACGCACCTTTACCCAAACTGTTTGGTGTTGACAGCTTGCAAGTGTGGCGTAGCAATGCCAGCATTAGCAAGGTTTTAGCGTTGATGAATCCTCATGTCTGTGTGGTTTAGCTTCATTTTGTTGCTGGTGATTGCCTATTTGCTCGGATCGATCTGTAGCGCAATCCCAATCTGTCGGCTATTTGGCCTGCCCGATCCACGCAGCACAGGTTCAGCCAACCCTGGTGCGAGCAACGTGATGCGACTCGGTGGCAAATGGCCTGCCGTGCTCACCTTCCTCACCGATGCATTCAAAGGCACGCCACCGATCTTGCTTGGCTACGCTTTGGGTTTATCCATCACACAGGTCAGTCTGATTGCGGTTGCAGCGATTTTGGGTCATCTGTATCCGTTGTACTATCAGTTCAAAGGTGGTAAAGGGGTTGCCACTGCATTTGGGACGTTATTGGTCTTGGATTGGCGCTTGTTTGTGGTCGCAGGATTCGCATGGCTGGCTATTTTTGTGCTGGCGCGGATATCGTCCGTTGCAAGCCTTGGCAGTATGCTGTTGGCAGTACCGATTGCCAGCTATCTTTTAAATGACCAACTCCTGATCGGCGTTAGTCTGATCGGCCTACTGATTCTGTGGCGACACCAGCAAAATATTCGGGATTTGGTAAGTGGGGCGGAACGTCAATTTCGCTCTTAGTCATTATGACGAGGAAAGGATGTGTACGAGTCTGCGCTTTCATCTAGCATAATTCTCAGCATTTAACGTGCTTAAATCCCCGAGTGGATCTTCACCACTGAATGCACCAACATATAACACTTTACGATCACGGATCATCCACTCCATTCCATGTTCTTCTTCCCATGCGCAATTCAGCTCTAAGTGAATGACAGGATCGCTCAAACCTTCAATACAAGGGACTATCAATATTCTTGGGTCAATACTCTTTAAAATATCTTGTACTGTTTCAAGCTGTACCGCTGGCACACCATTTGCCTCAAGACAAGCAGCACGATAGCGAATAGATGCTTCACATAGATCTTGAACCAACACATCTGACATCTCATTTAAATTGATCGCACATGCTTGTGCATAGCTTAAATCATGGCCTTCGACTAACAGTGTGACGTCTTTTTCAAACAACCCAAAAAAGACTTCTCCACTTAACCCATGTTCGCTTGTTTGAAGATTTTTAATGAAAGTCATCTATTAACCCCAACATTAACATCTTAAATCATCCATTAAAGCCCTACCCGTGCAAAAAAAGCGGCCAACACAGCCGCTTTTACCTCACAAAATCACACAGCCTGAGTCAGTCGCGCTCGATTAACTCAATTTTATAACCATCAGGATCTTCCACAAAAGCAATCACCGTTGTGCCATGCTTCATCGGGCCTGCATCACGCACCACTCGACCACCGCGCCGCTGAATCTCAGCACAAGCCGCAGCGGCATCAGGCACAGCCAAGGCAATATGCCCATAACCGTTACCCAGATCATAGGATGCGGTGTCCCAATTGTGGGTCAACTCCAGCACCGTATGGCTGGCTTCGTCACCATAACCCACAAACGCCAAGGTAAAACGCCCTTCTGGATAATCCTGCTGCCGCAACAACTGCATGCCCAAGACTTCGGTATAAAATGCAATCGACTGCGCCAAATCACCGACGCGCAGCATGGTATGTAACATTCGCATGAGTCTAGTCTCCAGTGGTTTTTTTGTCCAAGGACACCGCAGCAGGCGCAATCAGCCCCAAGCGATACTTGGCCAAATAGATCAACATCAATACAGGCACACCCAACGCAGCAGTTAATGCAAAAAATGCAGGATAACCAATGCTATCGACAATCGTGCCTGAATAACCACCAATCACCTTGGGAATCAAAGTCATCAATGAACTAAAAATCGCATACTGCACCGCTGTAAATGACACACTGGTCAAACTCGACAAAAACGCAATAAAGGCCGCACTGGCAAGCCCTGCGGCCAGATTGTCCACTGTGACCGCAAAATACATCCAGACGGTCTTGAGCAACACGGGATCAGCCGACCATGGCAATTGTACCAAAGCGGTCGGATCAGCATAGACAATGCCAATAAATGCCAGATTGGTAAAACTCACCAACACTACACCCGCGATGAGGATTTTCATCACAGAATAACGCTGGGTCAATAAGCCACCCAAAAACCCACCTAAGATCACCATCGCCATTCCAAAAGTCTTCACGGCGGTAGCAATTTGATCCTTGGTAAAATCCATATCCTGATAAAACACATTCGAGATCACACCCGCCACAATGTCGGAGATTCGATAGAGTCCGATCAGTGCCAACAAAACAAATGCTGTTTTTAGTCCATAACGCGTAAAAAAATCTTTAACGGGCTCGATCCACACCTGATGCGCCATCGCCCGATTAACTGCACCCACTTTGACCAATAGATAGCCCAGCACCCCAGCCATTGCAATCGCTGCCACCATCCGTACGCATTGCAACAAAAAGCCAAAAAAGGCATCTTCAACACTTGGCAACCACTGACCGACTTGAATAAACGTCAACACAAAACCAATCACAGCACAGATAAACACAAACACCAAGCGGCCATAGTCTGATCCTGCCCAAGGTCTGGGGGCATATTTTCGCGGTGGCTCTTTGATCACCAAAGTGGTCACAATGCCAACCAGCATCATTGCCGCCATCGCCAGATAAGTAAACTGCCATGCTTCGTAAATATAATTGCCTTTGGCTGTGCCCAAACCACTGGCCAAGAACAACGCACCTGCCCCTGCCACAATCATCCCAATCCGATAGCCTGCGGTATAACTGGCGGCCAGTGCTGCCTGTAAGTTGACATCACCGACCTCGATCCGAAAGGCATCAATCACAATATCCTGTGTCGCGGATGAAAACCCTAGCAACACTGCGGACATCGCCATCAACGTCAACGACAAGCCACCTTGTGCGGGATCAACCATTGCCATCGAGACAATTGCCGTCACGATTAGCAACTGAGCAATCAACAGCCATCCCCGCCGCCGACCTAGCTTTTGGGTCAAAAAGGGTAATGGCACTTCGTCAATCAAAGGCGCCCAAACAAACTTAAAGGAATAACCTAACGCCGCCCAACTAAAAAACGTCACCGCACTACGGGCAACCCCAGCCTCCCCAAGCCACAGGGATAAACTCGAAAAAATCAATAAAATTGGAATCCCTGCTGAGAATCCCAAAAACAACATGACGAACACGCGGCGATCCAAAAACACCGAAAACGCATCACGCCAACGAGACATCGACGTAGAACTCATAGACTTCGCGCCCTGCGCAACATTTTGCAAAGCAGCAGGGTAGCTTGAAGTGCTAGTCTTTGCCACAATCGCTGTGTTTGATTTTTTGGAATCACTATGGATGTAAATGCGCTGGCCGTGCGGGCACTGCTATCATGCCGACAGGCTGTACTGGCCACACAATCAGGTAGCATTCCAGGTTTTCCCTTGACATCCGTTGTACCTGTAAGCATTTCACCTGAGGGTCAGATCATTGTTCTGATGAGTGACTTAGCACAGCATGCACGGAACATCTATCTGGACAATCGTGTCTCGATGATGCTGCACAATGATCAAGAACAAAACTGGCAGGCCGCAACACGGCTGTCGGTGCTGGGTCGCATGGAAGCGCTTGATCTTGAGCCAACAGCACTTCAATCCCTGCGCGATGCCTACTATCGCGCACATCCCGAATTGGCCGATTTTGACCGTGCACCTGATTTTCAGTTTTGGATACTTCAGCCGCTGCGTTTTCGGCTAATCGCAGGCTACGCACAAGTCCGCTGGCTAAAGCAAGTGCAGACCTTCGCCTTCCCACTTGAATCTGAAGACATTGCTCAAATCGAGCAGCGCCTGCCACATCGTGGCAAACCGATTCGACTACTGCATGCCTGCCAATATGGCGTGCAGATTGCCGAATCTGGTCGGGTACGTTTTTTAAGCTTTCGTAAACCTGTAGGCACACTGGCTGGGCTGTTGATGAGCCTTACGACAGGATCTTTTGATGATCCTCGCCTGAACAAGCCCTAACCACGATTCATGGATTCAGTATTTTGATTGCTTAAATGTCGATTAACCCTAGGGTCATTTGACAATTTTATTGCTAGACTGTCCAAGTCTTACGTTAAAGTTGTGATCATGAGTACGCTTGATTCTACCCCTACATTAAACGATCACAGCAATGAGCCAATGATGGCCACACCTGATGCCAACACACCGCGCGCTGAGCTGTTCGAGCATGGCAAACTCAAGCCCGAACAGCTCAGCCGCCAACCGAACTTAAATCAACTGCCTGCTAGCACCCGCCGCGTCCTGCCGCTCAACGATTTTTTGGGACAAACTCGCGCACGCGCAGCCGTTGAAACTGCCCTATCATTGCCTTTCGATGGCTATAATATTTTTGCCGTCGGCACAGGGGGCTTGGGTAAGCGCACCATGCTTAAGCGCTTATTGCGCCAACATGCCACACAAATGCCAACCCCAAGCGACTGGGTATATGTCAACAATTTTAGTGATCCACGGCGGCCTGTCGCATTAGCACTCGTGGCAGGGGAAGCACCTAAATTTAAGAAAGCCATGCACCAATTGTGGGAAAAGCTGTTTAAACAGCTTGAGCGCACCTTCACCGCTGACAGCTACCACACTCGTATTGAAACCATTCGACAACAAGCCAGCCTCGTGCAACAGCATGCCTTACAGGCACTGACCCAAGAAGGCCAAGCGTTGAATTTGATGCTGGTCTCCCGTGATGAGGAACATCACTTTGTCCCCGTTGCACCAACGGACGCTAATGCAGAACAGCCTACTGAACGCGATCTAGCCAGCATCCCTGCGCCTGAACGGGCTCAAATCACACAACAGATGCGGCAAATGGACAAAAAACTCGAGCGACTCGGCGCACGACTTGGCCGAATCGAAGAAGAAACCCGTGACCAAGTCGCCCAACTCAACGCAGGCTTGGCCAGCGAAATTGTCTTGCCCAAAATCACACAAATTGCATTGCGCTATGAGCATGTCGATGGCGTGCAAGACTACCTTGATGCGTACAGTAAAGACATCATTGACAATATCGAAGATATTTTGGCACAAGAAGACGATGACTATCTGCCCGCCATGTTTGATCGCGTGCCCTCACGCTACCAAGTCAATGTGGTGGTGACACACAAACCCAATAGCGGTGCGCCTGTTGTATTTGAGGACTTACCGACGCATTACAATCTGCTTGGTCATGTTGAACAACTGACCCAAATGGGGACGATTACCACCGACTTTACCTTGATTCGGTCAGGCGCACTACATCGTGCCAATGGTGGCTTTTTATTCCTCGAAGCAGAGCAGATCCTCGAACAACCCTATGCATGGCAAGGCCTTAAACGCGCCCTGCGCGCAGGACAGCTCAAGCTCTCCTCACTGGAGCAGATGCTAACCCTAACAGGCAGTATTTCGCTTGAGCCAGATAGTATTCCGCTGTCGGTCAGAGTCGTGCTGTTGGGCGAGCCCAATATCTACTATGAACTATTGGAGTTTGAGCCAGAACTCAATCGACTATTTAAGATTCGTGCGGATTTTAGTGACACACTCCCCCGCACCGAAGACAACGAACAAAACTATATTCGACTGATTGCCGATTATGTCCACAAAAAAAAGCTACTGCCACTGGATCGCTCTGCCTTAGCAGCTTTACTGACTGATTCGAGCCGATTGGCCGAAGATCAGTCACTTCTTTCTTTACATGCAGCCAGTCTGGGCGATTTGCTCTGTGAAGCCAATCAACATGCCCAAGCAGCTCAAGCCAGACAAATCAGCGCAGTGCACATCGAAGCCACGTTGGCCGAGCGTCGTTATCGCTTAGGCTATTTGCGAGAATTATATTGGCATGATCTACAACGTGGCACACAACTGATTGAAACCACAGGCTATCGAATCGGTCAAATCAATGCACTGACGGTCGTGCACTACGCTGACAGCGAGTTTGGTCTGCCTGCTCGCCTCACGGCTGCGGTGTATCAAGGTGCTGGCGAGATTCTGGATATTGAGCGCAGTGTTGAGTTGGGCGGATCACTACATGCCAAAGGCATTTTGATCATGTCGAGTTTTTTACGTGCACACTTTGGCCGCACGCAACCACTGCATTTTTCGGCGGCACTGGCGTTTGAGCAAAGCTATGGTGAAATTGATGGTGACAGTGCGACGCTCGCTGAGCTTTGCGCATTGATTTCATCGATTAGCCAACTACCGATTGATCAATCTTGGGCGATTACAGGCTCTATGAATCAACTCGGCATGGTACAGCCGATTGGTGGAATCAATGCCAAGATCGAAGGTTTCTTTGATACCTGTGTATTGCAAGGACTGAATGGTCGGCAAGGGGTGATTTTTCCAGCGCAGAATATTCAACATTTGATGCTACGACAAGACGTGATTGATGCAGTTCGTGCAGGACAGTTTCATCTGCATGCCGTCAGCACTGTTGAGCAAGCGCTCGAGCTGTTGATCAAACGCAGCGCAGGAAAAATGAACTCCAAGGGCAAATACACCAAGCACAGTATTTTTGCAGAAGTGATGCATCAGCTTAAATACTGGCAAGATCTGGAGCATGAAGGTGACAGCTCAGACAAAAAAAACAAGAAAAAACTGAAAAAACGCGCGGCTAAGCCCAACCCAGCTGACGAGGAACAAGCCATCTCAATGACAACCTGAACATCCCAACGCTCTCCATGTGGCTGCATTGCCACCACATGGCGCTTCATCTCATCATCGGCTGATCATTGTTAACATAGACTCGCTGGCGTTCAAGGCAACACCGATGGATGCACCACCTCGCCTACACCATACAACACACAGCGATTCCGACCTTGTTGCTTAGCATCATACAACGCATGATCAGCCTGATCGAGCAAGACATGTGCAGGTGTGCCATACGGTGGGATAATCACCGCCACACCGACGCTGACACTGACATATGGGCTAATGGCACTTTCTGGGTGAACTATCATCAACTGATTAATATTGTTAATTAACTCTCGCGCCAAATGCACCGCTTGTGTTGCATTGGTCGAAGGATACAGCAGTGAAAACTCCTCACCACCATAACGTGCAGCCACATCCCCACTGCGTCGGGCATTCATCCGAATCTGATCCGCCACCCGCCGCAAGCATTCATCTCCAGCAGGATGCCCCAAGTGATCGTTGTAATGCTTAAAAAAGTCAATATCGATCATCAACAGTGCTAGCGGCGACTGTTGACGCATTGCGCGATTCCATTCGTCGGTCAGCATGTCATCCAAATGCCGACGATTGCTTAGCCCCGTCAGCCCATCTTCTCGATTGAGCAATTGTAGGCGTTGATTTTGCGCCTCACTTTCTTGATGCGCTTGCTCCAGCGCACACGCCTGCATAAAATTCAATCGACTGCGATAGTCAGCCGCATAGGCCAAACACATCCCCAAGAGACTAGGGCCACTATAGGTGCGGAGCAGCAATTGCCAATCTAATGCGCCATCCAAATAACGACTCATGATAATCCCGACCAAGCCACCACCCCAACCTGCCGCCGTCACATGATAAAAACGCAACCCCGTAAAGCCATACACGATAATCACCGCGTACATAATCGCCACATGCAACAAAATACCGCTGGTTTCACCTTGGATGACGGCCGCTGCCGTCAATGACAACGCAATTGAAACCGCACTGCCCCAACTCACATAAGTGGTAAACCAACGATCTGCCACCCGAAAGCTGGCTAAAATCCCAGCCACCACCACAATCACACCGACCCATCCATAGATGCTCAACCATGGCCAAATTTGCTCAGGCGCAAGCAACCCTGCAATCCCCGTAGACAGCACGATATACAGCAAAAAAATTGTAATCGCACGATAGCGAAAACTCAGGGCAGCATGATGATTTTGCTGTGCACAATAACGTTGCTCTAACGCAGTTGAAAAACGTAGAAATACACTTAATTTGGTATCCTTACTGGTTCTGGCATCCACATCCGTTGGTATTGGTATCGGCTCTGGTTTTGGAATGTGCTCAAATCCACTCATTGCGTCGCTCCCTGTGTAGATTCACTTACACGTTGCGCGTTCACCTGTTTACATCTCACTTTGAAACCATTCCTTGGTCGAACAGACATACATGACGTTCTTTAAATCATTCTGATCAAAATCCCAGCCGCCGTAAAGAACTAATCACCAAAATCATGCAAATGACGCATCTTCCAGATGCTGTAATCCAATCACACATCAGCTCACAAACAAGCTTACAATATAAATACAAACATACTTTTGGCTTGACCGTTGGTCAGAAGCACCACAAAAATATGAGACAGAGTTCAACAAACCTCGTGTTTTGCGGCAAAATAGGCAGTGATGCCCAATCGATTAGCAAATGTCTAATCTGAGAACTGCCGTGTATCAAGGATCGCACATGAACAGCCGCACTCGTTTGCCGAATAAACAAGCCCTCGCCTGCACCACGCATCCTGAATGGGCGCAAAAATTTTGGGATGATCTCGTGCCACTCAAAGACCAAGTCGCACAGCATCCATTGTTTCAGCATATGGCAGCTGGCACATTACACTTAGCCTGCTTTCGCCATGCACTCCTAAATTTTTATCCCTTGGTTTCACGCTTTCCATCTTATATGGCACTCAACCTTGCTAAAGCGATTCATTTTGAGCAGGCGGGTGTCACCGAGGCGCGCAACTGGCTCATCCAAAATATCAAAGTCGAAGAAAACCATTTGTATTGGTATCGTGATTGGGCGTTGGGGTTTGGCATTACCGAAGACGAAATGAATCATGTTAAACCCTCGGCTGCCATGAATGCGGTCAATCACTATCTATGGAGCGTGAATCATCGGCTTGGGTTGGCTGAAGGTATTGCAGCCACCAATTTGGCGATTGAGTGGGCAACAGGCGATTGGACGATCCAAGTGTATAAAGGTATTAAAGCCTATACCGATTTGGATCACGTCGATATTAGCAATCGGACATTGGCATGGTTGCGCGCACATGCGATGTATGATGACACCCATCCCTACGAAGCAATGGAGCTGGTGAAACTACTGGCACAGGATGATCCAGATATGCAGCAAAGTGCGTTTGATGCTGCGGCCGATGGGTTGGCCTATTATCGACTGGCCTTAGATGACTGCTACCAAATTCACCTAAAACATACAGCTCCAACCTAAAAAACGGGCGATATGCCCGTTTTTTTGATCATCATGCTTGGCTGCGCCAAAGCTGACTTATTGTGCTGGGCTATGCTCTTGAATCAGTGGCTGTAACTCACCTTTTTGAAACATCTCCAAAATGATGTCGCTACCGCCAATCAACTCACCTGCTACCCAAAGCTGTGGGAAAGTTGGCCAGTTGGCAATTTTGGGTAAGGTCGCACGAATATCAGGGTTTTCGAGAATATTCACATACGCAAATGGACGGCCAATCTGGCTTAACGCCTCAATTGCACGCGCCGAAAAACCACATTGCGGAAATTGTGGTGTGCCTTTCATGTACAAAATCACCGCATGTTTGGCGATTTGATCACGAATCAACGCTTCAGTCGCATTTTGTGCATCTTGCATAACAACCTACCTATGTTCATCAATCAGTCAGTGTGTCAATTATAGCGGTTTTCGTCAATGCTGACCGACTGTCTCCAATAATTTAACACCACGTGATGCCAGATGATTTGTTAAGATAATCGCTCTTTCTTTTGTGTTACTCGCGAGTCCACGCCATGAACGCGCCTGCGCCTTTTACCCCACCGACCACTCAAGCACCATCGCTTGATGAATCACAGTCTAGCTACTTGATGCCCACGTATGCGCGTCAGCCTGTCGCATTTGTGCGCGGTCAAGGGACATGGTTATATACCGCAGATGGGACAGCGTATCTGGATGCACTGACAGGTATTGCAGTTTGTGGTCTTGGGCATGCGCATCCTGTGGTTGCTCAAGCGATTGCGGAACAAGCAGCGACATTGGTTCACACCAGCAACTTGTTCCAAATCCCTTGGCAAGAAGCTGCTGGACAAAAGCTCTGTCAAGTCGGCGGCATGCAACAGTGCTTTTTTGCCAATAGCGGTGCTGAGGCCAATGAAGCCGCGATCAAACTGGCACGACTGTATGGCCACAACCAAGGTTTTAAACAGCCCAAAATTATCGTGATGGAAAAATCCTTTCATGGTCGTACGCTGGCCACACTGTCTGCAACAGGCAATGCCAAAGTCCAACACGGCTTTTATCCATTGGATGACAGTTTTTTACGCGTACCCTTTGGTGATGTAGCAGCTATTGAGGCCTTGGCACAACAACATCATGAAATCGTTGCTATTTTAGTTGAGCCGATTCAAGGTGAAGGGGGGGTAAACACCGCACCACAAGGTTTTGCATATCTAGAACAACTACGCGCGCTGTGTGACCAACACAACTGGTTGCTGATGATTGACGAGATTCAAACGGGCAATGGCCGGACAGGCACTTATTTTGCCTATCAACACACAGCCATTACGCCTGACGTACTCACCACGGCCAAAGGCTTGGGCAATGGCTTTCCTGTCGGTGCGTGTTTGGTCAATGGTCGGGCAACAGGGCTGTTTAGTGCAGGACATCATGGCTCTACTTATGGCGGCACGCCCCTCGCATGTCGTACGGTGTATACTGTCATCGACTGCCTTGAGAAGGAAGGTGCTATCCAAAACGCCGCGACAGTTGGTGCTTATCTCAAACAGCAATTGACCGATGCACTGGATGGATTCGACATTCAGGTACGGGGCTTTGGTATGATGCTTGGCATTGAGCTGCCCGTGCCTTGTGCCGCGTTGGTAGCACGCGCTCGGGACGAACAACATGTGATTATCAATGTCACCGCTGACACGGTGATCCGTCTGCTACCACCGTTGAATCTCACTCAAACCGATGCCGATGAGTTGGTCTCTCGGTTGGTGACACTGATTCAGGACTTTTTAAAGTCTTAACCCCCCTAGCGACTGCCAAAAAAAACAGCCTATTGATTAATCTCAATAGGCTGTTTTTTAATATGCCATCCAATATCGCAAGCACATTGGCTTAATGTTGGATGGCTAAACGCTTAACGCTCAGCAATCGGGGTGACTTGACGCAGCTCAGGGCCAGTATATTCAGCACTTGGGCGAATAATACGGTTGTCTGCACGCTGCTCCATCACATGTGCTGCCCAACCCGTCAAACGGCTCATCACAAAAATAGGTGTGAACAGTTTGGTTGGAATACCCATGAAGTGATAAGCCGACGCATGGAAAAAATCTGCATTACAGAACAGTTTTTTCTCGCGCCACATCACTTCTTCACAACGTACAGAGACAGGATACAGCACAGTATCACCAACATCAGCCGCGAGCTTTTCTGACCATTGTTTGATGATTGCATTACGTGGATCATTGTCTTTATAGATCGCGTGACCAAAGCCCATGATCTTGTCTTTACGCGCCAGCATCGCCATCATTTCGGCTTCAGCATGCTCTGGGCTAGTGAACTTTTCGATCATGTCCATTGCCGCTTCGTTCGCGCCACCATGCAGCGGGCCACGCAACGAGCCAATCGCCGCAGTCACGCAGCTATGCAGATCAGACAAGGTCGATGCACAGACACGCGCAGTAAAGGTAGATGCATTAAACTCATGCTCCGCGTACAAAATTAGTGACACGTTCATCACTTGCTCATGTAGCGCGTTGGGTTTTTCACCGTTTAACAAGTGCAGAAAATGTGCGCCAATGCTGTCATCGTCGGTGTTTTCGTCGATGCGCACACCGTCATGGCTAAAGCGATACCAATAGGTAATCATCGACGGGAACAGCGCTAAAAGGCGGTCTGTCGCATCTTGTTGCTCGGCAAATGAGTTCTCAGTTTCGAGGTTGCCCAGCATTGAACAGCCCGTCCGCATCACATCCATCGGATGCGCTGAGGCTGGAATACGCTCTAGCACTTCTTTTAAGGCTTGTGGCAAGCTGCGCAAACCTTTGAGCTTGGCTTTATAAGCCGCCAATTGCTCTGCATTCGGCAATTCACCAAAGAAAATCAAATACGCGACTTCTTCAAACTGGCAATTTGCAGCCAAATCCTGCACATCATAGCCGCGATAGGTCAGGCCAGCACCTGACTTACCGACGGTGGACAGTGCGGTTTTGCCCGCGACTTGACCACGCAAGCCTGCACCCGAAAGTACTTTACCTTCTGCCATCGTGTGTTACTCCTTTAGTAGATTGAATATTAGCCTTTTTTGGCTTCAAACAAACGATCAAGCTGATCTTCAAAACTCTGATAATCCAAGAACTGATACAGCTCTTTACGGGTTTGCATCAGATCCAATACACCAGTTTGTGTACCTTGCTCACGAATGCCTTTCATCACTTCTAACGCGGCTTTTTGCATGGCACGGGTCGGTGACAATGGGTAGAGCACCATCGCGATACCCTGCTCGCCAAGTTCTTGCGCAGTGTAGTATGGGGTTGTACCGAACTCAGTAATATTGGCCAACACAGGCACTTTTACCGCATCACAGACTTGCTTATACATGCTCAAGTCAGTCATCGCTTCAGCAAAAATCGCGTCCGCACCTGCTTCGACATAGGCACAAGCGCGATCAATCACCCCTTGCAAACCTTCACCTTGTAGCGAATCCGTCCGCGCCATCAGCACAAAATCAGGATCAGTCTTGGCATCGACCGCCGCTTTAACGCGATCCACCATTTCTTGGGTACTGACGATTTCTTTATTTGGACGGTGGCCGCAGCGTTTTTGGGCGACTTGATCTTCGATATGCACTGCCGCAGCGCCTGCACGAATCATTTCTTTGATCGTACGCGCAATGTTAAACGCACCGCCCCAGCCCGTATCGATATCGACCAACAACGGTGTATCCACCCGCGCGGTAATCCGACGCACATCGGTCAGTACATCGTCTAAGCTGGTCATGGCCAGATCAGGCAAACCATAGGAATAATTGGCAACGCCTGCGCCAGATAGATAAATGGCGTTGTAGCCGACATCGCGTGCCATCATGGCTGCGTAGGCATTGACTGTGCCGATGATTTGTAACGGAGATTCTTTGACCAGTGCGTCACGAAAGCGCGCACCTGCTGAGTTTTTTACAGACATGGAGTTTTTCCATCAGAACCGATGGTCTGCGAGTATACAAAGGACTGCGCCCAGATGCACGGCTCGGATCATGCTTGATCCAGCAACAATGCGATATAAATGGTCAATTGGCAGTGTTTTTGATCGGGTTTGTTGTGTGGTTGCTGCGTAAGTCTACCCGTAGGTTGGCCGCCAAGCCAGGTCTCAGCGATGGCAAGAGTGGTGAACGATCCAAATCAATCCGAACAGGCAAGCGCCGCACCGTGCTGTTTTGTAGCGGTGGCAGATGCTCTGTCGGCAAAAATCCAGTGATATACCCCACCCACTGCTGATCAGGATAGGCATCAATCTCAATCTCCACCCGCTGACCCACCTGCATCCGCTCAATCTGCGTTTCGGTGAATAATGCTTCCAAAAAAAAGCTATCCAGCGGCACAATCGACATCAGACGTGTATCCACATCCACTCGACTGCCCACCCGCAAGTTCAAGCTATTCACACGGCCTGCAACGGGTGCATGAACACGAATCTGGTTTTGTCGTGCGGGCAAGGCATCAGCATCGGTTTGTGCCTGTTGCTGCTCTGCTTGGAGCTGTTCGCGCCGATTCACTAGCGCCTCATATTGATGCTCTGCCGCATGTATATCTGCCGAAAGGCGGCTCAGTCGTGCTTGCAGCATGGATCGCTGTGCCTGATTTGATTCCATCGTCTGTCGATTGAGTAATCCCTCCTGATACAGCAATTGATAGCGCTGCTGTAATTGCTGAAGGCGTGCTAATTCTGCTTGGGCAGTGACATGTTCGCCTTGCAGCTCACGAATCACTTGTTGCTGCGCCTGTTCACTTTGCTGATGGATCTGTAGTGCAGCGGATTTAAGCTGAGCCAATGCCTGCAATTGCGCACGACGTGCTGTGCGATCCGTATCATCAATGCTCAACAAAAAAGCATGTTGATCAACAACATCCTGCTCCTGCACCGCCAGCTCAGTGATTTCACCCGCTTGAGCCGCCAAGACCCACGCAACATCGGCTTTAATATAGGCATGATCACTCTGCTCGTAATGGCGGGAAGTGACCAAATCGGTATACCAGTAAGCACTCGCCAAGCCCAGTAGCAACAGCAACAATACGATGATCAGCAACACACGATGCCAACGCACACGCATTGAAGTTGGGTTCGAATGGGTTGACGTTGGCTGGTCGGCCATGCACAACTCCTTGCGCAGTACAATCAGTAATGGTATAGTGTACCAGTCAGTACACTACAAGAATAGATATATTGTCTGGCGTGTGTAAGGAACCACCCCTCCCGTTTGATTGACAGGCAGTTCTTCCATGAGCATACACTCAACTCCCGAATCTCGCATTCCCCAAACCAAGCGTGGTACTGAGCGACGAGCCGCATTGCTCGCAGCGGCCAACCAATTGTTTTTGGAGCGTGGTTTCGGTCAGGTCAGTTTAGACGATTTGGTGGCGCAAGTTGGTGGCTCAAAGGCTGCAATCTATCAATATTTTGGCAGCAAAAAAGGACTTTTGGCGGCTTTGGTTGAATTTCGGTGTCAAAACTTTTTTGAAGAAAATGAGCCACCCAGTGAGCTGCATGGGGAATGTATCCGCGATATTCTGCTGCAAACCGCACAACTGATTTATAAAGCACTGACAGATGCCGAAAATGTGGCCTTTATGCGACTCATCATTCAAGAGTCACAAAATGATCCAGAAATGGCACAGCTCGCCTATGATGCAGGTCCAAGGCATGGCCTAGAAAACATCGCAAGCTTACTACAAGAGGCGCATGATGCAGGCCAAATTCACTGTGAACGCCCTTATGAATCGGCCATTTTCTTTTTGGGCATCTTGCGTCATGCACAATGGCGTCAACTGGTTGGACTGCCACCACTCGAACCTAATCTTAACTCTGATCAACTGATCACCTATCTAATTGATCGTTTTTTAGCAGGGCATCAAGCAGCATATCAATGACCCACCTTCGGGTGATGGGTTGTGGC
>JAYXXU010000182.1:0-2024 GCA_036019135.1 Pseudomonadota bacterium
GTTTTTTCGAATTTTGATACTAATCACATGATGAAGCGTGAGCAATTTGACCAGCTTTTGGCTGGGGGCTACACCCATATCCCTGTTTATCGTCAACGCCTTGCAGATACTGATACGCCCTTAGCGGTGTATGCGCGTTTGCGTGAAGCGGGCGTGCCTGCGTATTTGTTTGAGTCAGTACAAGGAGGGGAGCGTTGGGGGCGTTACTCCATGATTGGTTTGGGTCAAGGTGTGACCTTGCAATACCAACAAGGCGAGATGCTGCTACAAACCGAAGCAGGTATTGAACGTCAACCCTGTGCCGATCCTTTTCAATACATCCGTGACTTTCAAGCGCGTTACCGCATACCAACCCAAGCTGAGCTGCCCGAGCTGACAGGGTTTAGCGGTGGACTGATCGGCTATTTTGGTTACGATTGTGTGCGCTGTATTGAGCCGAAGCTGGGTGCAGGCCCGACCACTGATCCGATTGGCTTGCCAGAGATTTGGTTGACGCTATCGCAAACTGTGGTGGTTTTTGACAGCCTACGAGATACGGTGTTTTTGATTGTGCATGTCGATGCTGCGCATCCGCACGGCTATGATGAGGCACAACGAGCATTGGATGCTTTGGAGCAACGGCTGGCACAGCCCCTACACCTGCAAGCACAGCCACATACACCACCACAGTTCGTCTCGCAATATGGCGAACAGGCGTTTATGGCGGGTGTCGAAAAAATTCAAGAGTACATTCGGGCTGGTGACGTGATGCAAGTCGTGCCGAGTCAGCGCATGAGCTCGGCATTTGATGGTGATGCATTGGCCGTCTATCGCGCGTTGCGTCATCTCAACCCGTCACCCTACTTGTTTTTGGTACAAGGGTATACCCTACAGGATCAGCAACCATTTGATTTGGTCGGCTCATCGCCTGAAATTCTGTCACGGCTTGAGCATGGTGTGGTGACTGTGAGGCCAATTGCAGGGACACGACCACGTGGCACGACGCCTGAGCAGGATTTGGCACTAGAAGCTGATTTATTGGCGGATGCTAAAGAAATCGCGGAGCATGTCATGCTGATTGACTTGGGACGTAATGATGTAGGGCGCGTGAGTCAGGTTGGACAAGTCCGTGTGACCGAGCGGATGAGCATTGAGCGTTACTCGCATGTGATGCATATCGTCTCCAACGTTGAAGGTAAAGTCAGGGAAGGGTTGGATGCCTTGGATGTGTTTAAAGCAACTTTTCCTGCGGGCACACTGTCAGGCGCACCCAAAATTCGAGCGATGGAGATCATTGACGAGCTGGAAACGGTTCGTCGGGGGGTGTTTGGTGGAGCAGTCGGTTATCTGGGCTGGCATGGCGAAATGGACACGGCGATTGCGATTCGTACAGCAGTGATTCGGGCAGGTCAAGTGCATGTTCAAGCTGGTGCAGGAGTAGTTGCAGATTCCGTTCCTGCCAGCGAATGGCATGAAACTTTGATCAAAGCACGAGCAGTTGTGCGAGCAGTAGAGCTATCTGCGAGTGGATTAGTGATCTGATTGCACTGAGTGCGCAAAAACTATGCAAAAAGCACTTGCTAATCTACTGGTTTTTGTTATGATGTCCGCCGCTTCGATGTTGATCGAACGTTGTGTTTTGTGCCGCCGGTATAGCTCAGTTGGTAGAGCAACTGACTTGTAATCAGTAGGTCCCGAGTTCGATTCTTGGTGCCGGCACCATATAAACCAGCGTAATGTCGAATGTGTTTGGCTTGACAAGGTTGAGAAAATTCTTGACAGTCGTCAGCCTTGCTTAGGTGGGATTGGGGAGCGGTCAAACCCAACAGACTGTAACTCTGTCGCGAAAGCTTCGAAGGTTCGAATCCTTCTCCCACCACCATATTGATACTGATTGAAAAATCAGGGCAAAGCGAAAAGCATGCGGGTGTAGTTTAATGGTAGAACTTCAGCCTTCCAAGCTGATCGCGCGGGTTCGATTCCCGCCACCCGCTCCAATTTGGCAATGCCCGTAAATGACTTACTCTCGTAGTAATTGTGCTCTT
>JAYXXU010000183.1:0-2326 GCA_036019135.1 Pseudomonadota bacterium
CGTACAGCATGCATGGATTTGCGTTACGCGGTATGTCGTAGCATACCGTGCGCCCGTCGCCACTGAAGTACGGCTGTACGGACAGACTCTAGTGAGCTGATCACTTGTACGTCTTCAATTTCGCGTCTAGAGCTGCGTACGCCACCGCCACCAGTCCAAATCGCGATGGATAGAGGCAGTCGAAACCGTAACTCCTCCAAAAACTCGATGGCGCGATTGGCAGGGTAGGAGGCACTAAACGACAGCAGCACCACATCAACTTGATGCCGAATGACGGCATTATGAATCTCGCGAATCGGCATCTGTACACCAAATGAAATCGCATCGGCTTCATCCAGACGCAGTAATGCTTCGACCATTAAAATCCCCAACGAGTGTTGTTCATCAGGTGCGGTAGTCAGCATGATGCGTGGCTTTTGAGTGCTTGGGCGTAGGTTTGACATGGCATTGCGCACGATATTTTGCACCTGTTCGGTATACAGATGCTCTTCATAGATCTCAATCAGACCGCGCATCCATGCATCACCGACGAATGAGTTGGCATGCTGCATCAAGTCTAATACGAAGGCTTCCAAGCCCATACGAGTGACTTGATGATTCAAATATTGACTAACGGCGTAAGGGTCACGGCTTTTGAGTACACTGAGCAGCTCTTGCTCTAAGTGTGGTGGAGATTTGGTAGTGACCTGCGTACTGGTCGGCTGATGGCTGTTGACCAATTGTTCCAACTCAGCGATGGATAGCTTGACAATTTTACCAGGTCGAAAGCCTGCATCAATCAGACGGCGAATCACCCGTAGCTTGTTGACTTGATCGGGTGCATAGATACGGTCGCCTTGCGCATCTCGATCAGGTGCAGGAAAACCGTAGCGTCGCTCCCACATTCGTAGCAATTCTTTTGAAATGCCTGTTTCTCTCTCGACAGCGTTAATCGGTAATAATACGCGAGGCAGATCATTGGCCAAGGACAGCGCGGCATCATCTTTCATGAGAAATACTCCAAATCAGGGGGTGGCCGATGATGTTGAATCGATTTTTCCCAGCAGCTTCAGCCGCAGACCGTAGGGCAAACAGCGAATCAATTGCAACACTCGCGTAAAACGTTTGGGAAAAGTGATCTCAAAGCCTGTTGATTCAAGTCCATGAACCAACGCTTCGGCCGCTTGTTCAGGGCTGAGTAGTGCGGGCATTTTAAAGTCATTTTTTGCAGTTAATGCTGTGGCAACAAAGCCAGAGTTGATCACCTGTACCCGAATCCCGTGGGGCTTTAGGTCGAGATACAGGCTCTCACACAAGTTGATCAATGCTGCTTTGGTTGGTCCATAGGCCAATGCTTTGGGTAACCCCATATATCCAGCGACACTGGCAATAATGGCGATATGACCCGATTGTCGCGCCAAAAAATCTGGCGTGACGAGGCTGAGGGCATTGAGTACGCCCCCATAATTAATTTGCATCATGTCTTGCATACGCGGACTGTCCAGCGTCCATGCCCGCATGGGCAAATAGTCAGCAGCACAGTGCAAGTACAAGTCTAGCGGCTGTGTAGCGCAAAACTGCTGAAAGGCCAGTTGCAGTTGCGCCAGATCAGTGACATCGGCGGGTAACACAGTTGCATTCGGATATTGCTCAGCCAGTTCTTGCAGTGCCGCTGTTGAACGTGCCGTCAGTCCAACGTGAGCGCCCTGTTGTAGCAGGAGCTCGGCGGTTGCGCGCCCGATGCCACTGCTTGCACCAACAATCCAGATGCGTCGGTTGTGCCAGTCTCGTGAGTGATGGGTCATGGCGATTGATCCTGTGGCATGGTCGGGGTTCTTGCGTACACAGTATACATTTTGTCTTATACAGAATGTATGGGTTTAGACGGGCAGGCACTCGTTTGGGCAGCAGGTTTTTGTAGGCACACCTGATACACCGAAGTTCGGTGGCTTAAAAAGCCTGCTTCACAGTACACATAATAAAACCGCCATATCCGAATGAAACCCTCGTCGAATCCCAGTGCGCGAATGTGTGGTAATGCCGCCTCAAAGGCTTGTCGCCAGCGATACAGGGTTTCGGCATAGTCTTGTCCAAAGGCAAAGCTGTCTTGCCACATCAACCCAGCCGATTCCACTTCATGTCGCAGTCGAGTAGGTGAGGCCAACATGCCACCTGGAAAGATATATTGTTGAATAAAATCCGTGCTGGCGCGGTAGCTATCAAACCGCGATTCATCAATGGTAATCGCTTGTAGGGCAACCAATCCGTTGGGTTTAACCAGATTAAACAGTTGTTTAAAATATGACGGCCAAAAGGCTTCACCGACGGCTTCAATCATTTCAATTGA
>JAYXXU010000184.1:0-4446 GCA_036019135.1 Pseudomonadota bacterium
ATTGGTGTCGCGATGATCGGTGAAACATCACCCGAAACAGCGGAATTGCTGGAGCGTGCTTTTGATGCGGCTGACAAGGTCAAACTGAAAAACAAAGGCGTCGGCAATGGCGTCAACGTCTACTCACCATCCGAAAATGCCACACAGTCCGACTCGGCTCTGCGAGAGCTGCTTGAAGAAGCGATTGAATATGGCCGCTTCCGACTGATGTTCCAACCATTATATGACACGGAAAACGATCAAGCGCTGTTCTACGAAGTTTTTGTTCGCCTGCCGCTTGCAGACGGGACATTGATGACGCCCGATGAGTTTATGCCTGTTGCCCAGCGCTTCAAAATGGATGGACGACTGGATCGTTGGGTGCTGCTCAATGCATGCAAACGTTTAAAAACACACTTGGTTGAGCATCCTGCGACACGTTTGTTGATTAATCTCACTGCTGAGTCTCTACAAGACCCAAGCCTACCAGAATTGACAGGCAAGCTTGCACGCGCGATTGGTGGTGGATCGAACCCATTAGTCCTACAATTCAATGAGCATGATGTGATCACCTATCTTAAAATCGCCAGTGAAAACATTGCGCGGTTTAGAGAGCAAGGATGTGGCGTTTCGATTAATAACTTTGGTACAGCGCTGAACGCGCTGAATACCCTCACCCATGCACCTGCCAATCTCATCAAGCTTGACAAGTCCTACGTCAAAGATCTCGGCAAAGAAGAGAATTTGGCGGCAGCCAAGCAACTCACCGAGCAGATTACCGAATTGGGACGCGAGGTGATTGTGGCCTATATCGAAACGCCGACTGCCATGTCAAAAGCATGGTCGATGGGTGCGCGCTATTTACAGGGCTACTACCTACATCAGCCAAGCGAGGAAATGGTTGTCAACCATGAGGATGCATAAGTCAGCATGGCCTCATCTAGTGTGTGGTATGGCCTTGAGTCTACCACCACTGCTTTTGTTTACCGCTTGCGGCACGGTCGAACCACCTGCCCAACGGGCAACTGTCACACTGCCTGTATTGGAGGGTGACCTTGCATTGGGCAAAGAAGTCTACCAACGTGATTGCCAACAATGCCATCAAATCCAAATCGGCCTCAACAAAAAGGGGCCTCATTTGGATCGGATCTATGGCGCAACGGCCGCCGCCTTAGCAGATTATCAAGGCCGTTACAGCCAAGCACTCAAGCAAAGCGGCTGGACTTGGGATGCCGTCACGTTGGACACTTATATTGCTGATCCTGATCAGGCGCTTCCCAACGGCAAAATGCTGGCTGATCCACTCACCGATCCCATTGAGCGGGCGGCGTTGATTGCTTACCTCTCGACATTACGGAGTACCGATCAACCCACAGCATCGCAATCGCAATAAAAAAAGCAGCCCCGAACGGACTGCTTTTTTATTGCCTATATCGGACAACGCTTAAAATACTGCCATATGATCGCGATGGATCATCACAGTAGAATCGCGCTCACCGAGAATATCTTCAATCTTTTCGGAATGCTGACGCAAGATCTGAGCAGCTTCATCATTATTGAAGTTCACACGGCCAACCGCAACACGCTTGCCATCAAAAGACACGCACTCGACCACATCACCACGACGGAACTCGCCTTCTACAGCGCGTACCCCTATAGGCAATAAGCTGCGCTTTTGGTCACGAATCGCACGGACAGCGCCATCATCAATGATCAGTCGACCCGCCATTTGTAGATGTGCAGCCAGCCATTGCTTACGGGCAATTAGGCGATCTTCATCTGCTGTGAACAGCGTACCGACTTCTTCACCTGCGAGTAAACGAGTTAAGATCTGATCTTCATCACCACTAGCAATAATCGTCGGACAGCCAGCCATCGCAGCCAATCGCGCTGCACGCACCTTGGTCACCATACCACCGCGACCAAACTTACCACCATCGCCAGCCATATCGAGCAATCGATCATCCATTGCACGAACCGTCGCCAACAGTTTGGCTTCTGGATTACTGCGTGGGTCAGCATCAAACATGCCATGCTGATCAGTCAATAACACCAACAAATCTGCATCAACCATACCCGCTACCATCGCAGCGAGCGAGTCATTGTCCCCAAACTTGATCTCATCAATCGCCACAGTGTCATTTTCATTGATGACAGGAACAACCTGCCAATCAATGAGCTGACTCAAGGTATCGCCAATATTCAAATAACGCTGACGATTGGATAAGTCATCATGCGTCATGAGAATTTGTGAAGACTGGACACCATGGGCAAGCAGTGCTTTTGACCATAGCTCAATCAATCCCATTTGACCAATTGAAGCACAGGCTTGGACTTCAGGAATACTGGTAGGACGGGCGGTCATGTTCATTCGAACCATACCTTCAGCCACTGCACCAGAGGAGACCAGCAACAATTCATAGCCTTGTTGCTTGAGGTGGGCAAGCTGTGCTGCCCAACCCGAAATTGCGTCATGGTCGAGTCCCTGACCATGCGCAGTGAGAAGAGAAGAGCCAATTTTGACAATGACTCGTTTACATTCAAGCTCACGCATTATCGTATGTTCTGTCACATTCATGCGGCGTATTATAGCGTTTTAACGCACATAAATCACTTCTGGCCCTTCGCTATCATCCCAATCATCATCGTCATCCTCATCATCTATCCCCAAACGTGCTGCACGACGTGCCGCGCGTTGTGCGGCCTGTAGCGCCAATGCGTTCTCACGGGTCTCTTGCTCTAATCGGGCACGACGCTCTTTAATTTTTTCAGCAAAATCAGGATCTTCCAACTCAAGCTCACGCTCACGCTCAATTTGATCCATCAAGTGATAAACCACTGGACGCGTGCCTTCTCCCGTCAAGCCAGACGCACGGAACACCACGCCAGTCCATCCCAGCTCTGCTACAATATGCGTACAAAGTGTGTTGTGTTGATCGGCTGGTACTTGATCTAATTTGTTTAAAACCAAGACCATCGGTAGCTCAGATAGGGCTGGCGAAAACCGCGCCAACTCGTCCATGATCACCCGTGCATTGTGTGCAGGATCTGAGCCGTCAATCGGCTGTACATCAACTAAATGTAGCAAAATTCGAGTACGCGCCAAATGCTTCAAAAAGCGTACACCCAACCCCGCGCCGTCGGCAGCACCTTCAATCAAACCAGGGATATCGGCCATGACAAACGAGCGATGCCGATCCACATCAACCACACCCAGATTAGGCACCAATGTTGTAAAGGGGTAATCTGCCACTTTAGGCTTCGCGGCACTGACAGCACGAATAAAGGTAGACTTGCCTGCATTGGGCAAACCCAATAGCCCAACATCCGCCAATACTTTGAGCTCTAATCGAATATCTCGACCTTCGCCTGCTGTGCCAGAAGTACACTGACGCGGTGAACGATTGGTCGAACTTTTAAAGTGGGTATTGCCTAACCCACCTCGACCACCCGCAGCGACCAGAAGTTGCTGACCATCCGTAATCAAATCACCAATCACATCACCACTTTCAACGTCAACGACAGTCGTACCCACAGGTACTTTCAAATAGACATCAGGCGCACCACGACCAGCACAGTTTGCCCCCTGACCATTTTTGCCGCGCTCAGCACGGAACTTACGGGTATAACGATAATCAACCAAGGTATTGGCATTGGCATCCGCGACCAGAATGATGTCGCCGCCCTTACCGCCGTCCCCACCATCGGGTCCACCCATCGGAATAAATTTTTCGCGGCGAAAGCTTGCCACGCCATTGCCACCGTCTCCGGCCAATACCGAAATAACGGCTTCATCCACAAAGCGCATGATCTGCTCCTCGCCCCTTGGGGCTGCTCTACTAAAACGGGCTATTTTGACAGACTCTACCCAGACTGAATAGCAATATCGACAAGCAAAATTTTATCCACCTGTCTAGCCACACCTGACAACGAACAAGTCACTCAAATTTCAGGCTGATGGAATTGTAGTCAATTGCTAAACATGTTTATATGTTAGACGATACTGGTTTAAAATGTGAAACTGATCACACAGGGAGTAAGATCATGAATCGGATGCTAATCGGTATATTGGCAAGTGGACTGCTTGGCCTTAGTTCTGTTTCAGTAATGGCAGCGGCTGATCCTGATCAAATTACAGGCTACTGGCGCAGTATTGATGATGAAACAGGCTTTGCCAAAGCGATTGTGCGTATCCAAAAGGCCAACAATGACACCTATCTGGCCACTGTCGTTGAGACCATTGAACGCCCCAACTATAAAGCAGCAGAGTTTTGTGTAGATTGCCCTGCCCCATTCACCAATCGCAAGATTGTTGATATGCCCGTAGTGTGGAATGTGAAGGCTGACCCAAAGCGTGACCTACACTACATCCATGGCTATGTGATTGACCCACTCTCGGGGAGGATCTATGCCGCGGATATTAAGCTCAGTCCAGATAATCGTCGTTTAACACTACGTGGCAAAGTC
>JAYXXU010000185.1:0-16092 GCA_036019135.1 Pseudomonadota bacterium
TCCCACGCCTTTAATCGCACCTAAACCGTAAATGATTGTTTTGGCATCTGATGCACGGAAGCGAAAATCCGACCGATTGATACTAGGGGGTAAGATGGTCAGTCCCAAACTACGGCAATCATCAATCAAAAATACGAGATTGTCGGTATTTTGCATTTCTGAGGTCAGTACCGCTGCCATAAATTCGGCAGGATAATGTGCTTTGAGCCATGCCGTGTGATAGGCGACCACGCCATACGCTGCGGAGTGTGACTTGTTAAAGCCATAGCCCGCAAATTTTTCCATCAAATCAAAAATGCCACCCGAGACCTTAGGATCAATGTCACGATTGGTTGCCCCCGTGACAAAAATTTCGCGCTGTTTGGCCATTTCTTCAGGTTTTTTCTTGCCCATCGCACGACGCAGCATGTCTGCGCCGCCGAGGGTGTAGCCCGCCAAGACCTGTGAGATTTGCATGACCTGCTCTTGATAGACAATAACGCCGTAGGTATTACCCAAAATAGTTTCAAGATCGGGGTGATCGTAGGCGACTTCTTCAAGGCCGTGTTTGCGGTTGATATACATATCGACCATGCCTGCATCTAGCGGGCCGGGTCGATACAGCGCACACATCGCGATCACATCTTCGATGTTGGAGGGCTTGAGCTTGGCCAGATATTTTTTCATGCCCGCGCTTTCTAATTGAAACACGGCGGTGGTTTTGGCCTCTTTAAGCAAGTGATAGGATGCGGCATCATCTAAGGGCAGTTTGGCTAGATCCAGTGCAGGTAGCCTTTCATTTTGCCGCCGTTGATTGATTGCTCGCATGGCTGCATCAATTACGGTGAGGTTGCGTAGTCCTAAGAAGTCGAATTTGACCAGCCCGATTGACTCAACATCATCTTTGTCAAACTGGCTGACTCGTGAGCCTTCTTCATCGCAATACACTGCTGAGAAGTCGGTGATCTTGCCTGGTGCAATCAGGACGCCCCCAGCGTGCTTGCCGACATTGCGTGTGATGCCTTCGAGTTTGATCGCCATTTCCCAAATTTCGGAGGCATCGTCATAATCCATATGAGCGGGATTGGTAATAATGTCTTTGAGCTGCGGCTCTTGTTCGAGTGCTTCGGCCAGCGAAATACCTGGTGTTTTGGGGATCAGTTTGGAAATACGATCCGCCAAGCCATAGGATTTGCTTTGCACACGAGCCACATCGCGCACTACCGCTTTGGCTGCCATGGTGCCAAAGGTAATGATCTGCGAGACGGCTTCACGGCCATAGGCTTGAGCAACGTATTCGATCACTCTGTCTCGCCCAGCAATACAAAAATCCACATCAAAATCAGGCATGGACACCCGCTCAGGATTCAAGAATCGCTCAAACAACAGATCATAGGCCAGTGGGTCAAGATCGGTAATTTTCAGGCTATAGGCCACCAGTGAGCCAGCACCTGAGCCGCGTCCTGGTCCAACGGGCACGCCGTTATTTTTTGCCCATTGAATGAAGTCCATCACAATCAGGAAGTAACCTGGGAATCCCATGTCGAGGATGGTTTTGATTTCGAATTGCAAGCGTTCATCGTAGGGTTGACGGATGCTTGCCCAATCGTCGCCTCGTTCAGCAGTTGGATACAAATCAGCCAGTCGCTCTTCTAAGCCGTGTTGAGAACGTTCTGCAAAATAACGAGCGATATCGTAGCCTTCGGGGACAGGAAAATCGGGTAGATAATTTTTGCCAAGCGTCAGTGTCACGCTACAGCGTTTGGCGATTTCAATGCTGTTGGTCAATGCAGCAGGCAGATCCGAAAACAACTCAACCATTTCGGCCTGCGTCTTAAAGTATTGTTCGGATGAGTACAATTTGGGGCGTTTGTCATCGCCGAGGACATGCCCGCTGGCAATACAGACGCGGGCTTCATGCGCCTCAAAATCATCGGCCTGCATAAACCGCACATCATTGTGAGCTACCACGCCGACGCCCAACTGCGCTGCAATCGTCAGCACTTGCTCAATATAGTCATCTTCGCCATCACGTTGGGTGCGACAGATCGACAGATATACTCGATCACCAAACTGTGTTTGCCATTCTTGCAGAATGGGCACGGCTTTTTCGGGCGTGGCACTGCTCAGTGCTGTGCCAACATCGCTGTGTTGTCCTAACAAGACAATCAGTCCCGTTGATTTTTGGAATAGCCAATCGCGTTCGATACACGGAATCCCTAAGCGCAGCCCATCGGTAAACCCCAAGGACACCACTTCGGTTAAATGCCGCCAGCCTGTTTGATCCATTGCCAGTAGCGTGGCGCGCTCTGTGCCGTCATTGAGCCGAATGTCACTGCCCAGAATGGGCTTGATCCCTTTATTGGTACAAGCTTTATAAAATTTGACTGCTGCATACAGATTGGACAGATCCGTCAACGCCAAGGCAGGCATGTGATCTTTGGCGGCTGCATTGACCAGATCGCCGATGCGAACAATCGAATCAACAACCGAAAACTCACTGTGTATGCCGAGATGAATAAAGCGCATGTTGACCCCCGTATCAAGCCGCAAATCATAGCATGTACAGGCTTGGATCTTGCGGGAAGGCATGGGCTTTGTGCAGAGTTGATGCAAATATTACAGAATATTTCATTGATGTTACGGGGTGTATCTATTGTTGGTGTGATGCGCTGACTAACCTGTTTAAGGCTAGGGTTGGTTGACGTTTGTAACTTATTTCGCGTACCAAACGTCAACCAACCCTAATCGTTCATTACACCGGAGAGAGATCATGCAAGGATTTACCAAAAGTCTAGGGCAGTGGGCGAGTGTTGGCATCCTGACACTATTGGTCAGCGGCTGTATCGTGTCCCCCAAATATGACCGACATGAACCCCGTCACGAGCGGCCAAAATATGGTCATACTGTACCGCATCATGATCAGGCCAAGCCGCATATGCATAAACGCAAACATGCTAAAAAACATTCAGCCCACTGCCCACCTCGCGATGTGCGTCGTGACAAGTGTCGCCCGCATCCTGCCCACTGTCCCCCAGGTTTAAAAAAGCAAGGCCGCTGTCGCTAGGGCGGATGGATTTGTCACACGTAATGTGCCGTGTGACGTCCAATACTCATCCTGAGATCAGTCAGGGTGAGTCAAATCCGCAAACGGTATGTAGCTTTGGTTGGCATCTTTTGATTCAATCAGACGCAAAAATGCGGCAAGGCGCACAGTCGCTGTATCAATCTACCGCAAGAATCCATCTTTGCAGATTGCTCAAACAAATTCAGGGGAGTACAGTCATCTGGTCTGTCCAAGTGTCTGCTTGGTTAATGCGTTTGAACATAACATGCGCCGATAAAAGGAGAGCTTTGACATGTGGTATTTCAAGGTGGTGGCATTGTCACTGTTGGTGGTCGCGGGTACGGCTGCTGCAGAAATTTATCGTTCAGTGGATGAGCGAGGTAACGTGACGTTTAGTGATAGTCCAACCAAAAATTCAGAGCGGGTCAATTTGCCGCCACTGTCGATTATTCCAGGCATGAATCCTGCCGATATCGCACGTGCCAATCGTACGCAAGGCAATCAGAATCAAGCGACTCGTCCCAATCGTTATCAGTTAAGCTTTGTGTCACCTGGTGCAGGACAGGTTTTACATAAGCCACAAGACATTCTAGAAATTGCGGTCAAAACCGATGTGCCATTGGCCAATGGGGATCGGATGAGTTTGCAAATCAATGGTCGTAGCTTGGGAGAGGATGCGAGTGCAGCAGTTGCCACAGAAAGCTTAGATCGTGGTGAGCATACCGTGACGGCGCGGGTGATTCGTGATGATGGTCGAGTGGTGGGTGAGCAGTCGGTGACGGTCTTTGTGCAGCAGCCTAGTGCCTTAGCCCCAAATCGCCGTAAGCCCTAGCAATCGGCGTGTTTGGGCATGTTAAGATCAGGGCTTTGGTCTGATGCTGATGTTGTTCCATGCCTAACCGCTCTCTTTGGCACGTTCCCACGCGTCTTCTGTATGGTCATGCCGACCTTATTTGGCCTTGGTTGATTGCACAAGGATCGCTGACGCAGCAATTGCGTCAGCAGGCGGGTGGGCAGTTTTGGGTGCAGCCACTGCGTGAGCGGCTTGAGCGTCCAATACATGATGAGTCCCTGTTCTTAAAAGTGCCCCATACCGAATGGGCATGGGTGCGTGAGGTATATCTGTTTGGTGCAGATGCTGAGCCTTGGGTGCATGCGCGTAGTGTGATTCCAATCAGCAGTTTGCAGGGGCAAGCGCGGCGCTTACGTTATCTGGGCAGCCGTTCTTTGGGATCGTTGTTGTTTGCGCGCCAGACACCTGCCTGTGTACGCGAGGTGGCGCAGCTACCAGACGGTTGGGCGCGGCGTAGTCGTTATCTTTGGCACAATCAGCCTTTGTTAGTCCAAGAATGTTTTTTACCTGCCTTCATAGCGCATTTGGAGCGTGCATGATGCCTGCATCTGTGACCAAACCTGCTGCAAGTCAGCCACCGATGAATATGCCGCAACGGCCTTGGCGGGATCGGCTGTGGGCATATGTCCAACTGACGCGTTTTGATCGTCCTGTGGGAATTGAGCTGTTGCTCTGGCCGACGCTGTGGGCAGTCTGGTTGGCAGGTCAAGGACAGCCTGCATGGTCCATCGTGTTGATCTTTAGTCTGGGTGCGGTGTTCATGCGTGCTGCGGGCTGTGCGATTAATGATTTTGCGGATCGTAAGTTTGATGGGCGGGTGGCGCGAACGCAGCATCGCCCATTAGCCAGTGGTAGGATCGCGCCTTGGGAGGCATTGCTGGTGTTTGCGGTATTGGTCTTGGCCAGTGCCAGTTTGCTGTTGTTTTTGCCGTTGCAGGTGTTGTGGTGGTCGTTTGGCGCGTTAGGGTTGGCGACACTGTATCCATTCATGAAGCGCTTTACCTATCTGCCACAGTTTGTGCTGGGCGCAGCGTTCTCGTGGGCGATTCCGATGGCTTATGTCGCACAAGGCCAAACTCCTGATCTGGCCTGTTGGCTGCTGTATGCGGCGAATTTATGCTGGACAGTGGCCTACGATACCCAATATGCCATGACAGATCGGCCAGACGATGTACAGGCAGGTGTGAAGTCTACGGCGATTTTATTTGGTCGTTATGATTTGCTGATCATCGCTGTATTGCAAGGGATGTTTATTGGTCTATTGGCAGTGGTATTGCTGCTGTCAGGTTTGGGCTGGCCGATGGTCGGCTTGCTATTGATGTTGGTGGGGCTGTTTGCATGGCAATACCAGCACTGTCGTGATCGTGTGCCTGCACATTGTTTTGCAGCATTCTTACATAATCGCTGGGTAGGGCGACTGGTGTTTGTGGGGATCGTAGGATTATGGAGTCTTGTCTGAGTACCACAGGTGCATGAATTGCGCTCAATCTAAAATGAATGGTTTAACGATGTAGAGTCCTGCCAAATTGTATGCTTCATGCTAGAATGTTGCGCTTTCCAAGCCTGATTTTTTATCTGCCACTAACATTTTACGTTTGGTGGCAGAGCTTGCCCTAAAGGTGCTGCCATGTTTGCTAATATTTCGATTCATCAGTTTGATCCTGAACTCGCGCAAGCGATGGATGCTGAAGACCAACGCCAAGAAGCACATATCGAACTGATCGCTTCAGAAAACTATTGTTCCCCTGCGGTCATGGAAGCACAAGGCAGCAAACTGACCAACAAATACGCCGAAGGTTATCCGTACAAGCGTTATTATGGTGGTTGTGAGCATGTCGATGTGATTGAGCAACTGGCGATTGATCGTGCTAAGCAACTGTTCGGCGCAGATTATGCCAACGTGCAGCCACACGCAGGTTCACAAGCCAATAGCGCGGTATTTTTAGCCCTGCTACAAGCGGGTGATACGGTATTGGGCATGAGTTTGGCACATGGTGGCCATTTGACGCACGGTGCGAAGGTCAACTTTTCGGGCAAAAACTACAACGCAGTACAATACGGCCTGAATGTCGAGACTGGCGAAATTGACTATGATGAAGTCGAGCGTCTGGCCGTTGAGCATCAGCCTCGCATGATTATTGCAGGCTTTTCGGCTTATAGCCGTACCTTAGATTTTCCGCGTTTCCGCGAGATTGCCGACAAAGTCGGTGCGTATCTGATGGTTGATATGGCACACGTGGCGGGTTTGGTGGCCGCAGGTCTGTATCCGAATCCTGTGCCATTTGCCGATGTGGTCACCACCACCACGCATAAAACCCTACGGGGCCCTCGTTCTGGTTTGATCTTGGCCAAGGCCAACGAAGAAATCGAGAAAAAACTCAATTCAGCGGTATTCCCTGGTAATCAAGGTGGCCCGTTGGTGCATGCGATTGCGGCCAAGGCGATTTGTTTTAAAGAGGCACTAGACCCAAGCTTTAAAACGTATCAAGCCCAAGTAATCAAAAATGCACAAGCGATGGCCAAGGTGTTGGTTGATCGTGGCTATGACATCGTGTCTGGTGGCACGGACAACCACTTGTTTTTGTTGTCATTGATCAAACAAGACGTGACGGGTAAAGATGCAGATGCATGGCTCGGTCAAGCAGGCATTACTGTCAACAAAAATGCTGTGCCAAACGATCCACGTTCGCCATTCGTCACTTCGGGCATTCGGATTGGCACACCCGCGATTACCACACGCGGTTTTTCTGCCGAAGAAGCCAGTGAGTTGGCGGGTTGGATTGCTGATGTGTTAGATAGCAAAGGTGATGCGGCGGTGATTGCGGCGACGAGTGAGAAAGTCAAAACTGTCTGTGCGAAACATCCTGTTTATGCGGCGTAAGTTGTTGCGTTGATGCAAAAACGGCTGCCTGAGGTGGCCGTTTTTTATTTTAAAGTGATGCATCTACCCTTTATCAAGACTTATTTTTAGGTGGCTGGCTTTCATTTCTATGCGGGATACGCTCAATTGAAAAAAATCTTTGCAATTTTCATTCTGATCATCGGTTGTAGTGCCTACTGGCTGTCCGATTATACCATTTTTCAGTCGGAGAGTAGCGTTATGCACGCAAATCCACTAGCCCCATTAGAGATTACTCTATCAGCGGCAAAAGGCATTAATAGCAAGCTGATATTACGATTTCCGAGGTGTATTTATAATCGCTCCTATATCCCAGAAAATGGTATGGTGATACCCAGCATGTATTTGCAACTGCCACGATCCACATTTTCGGGTAATATCCAGAACCAGTATGTATGCCCACTTCAAAAAGACGGCTTTGTTACGGATTTGGATATTCGAAAAACATCATCGCTTCGCCTAGGAGATGGCCCACATCATCCCGATCGTAACGAATATTGGGTTCGTTGGTATGACAACAATGGACAAGGGCTAATTGCGACCAAAAACAATATGAGGCTATATAGGAGTGGGCCAAACAAGCATACCTTGTTAATTGATGAACTTCCCCATAAAAAACATGGATTAATGATTGATTTTACTCCTTATAGCCCTCATCTGGAAGGGTCTGGTTTTACGAAGGTTTTTGATATTGTCACATTTTTAAGCGAGAATTTTAAATTGCGTTACTCAGTCTTTACATCAAGCGCTTTGACCTATGACGATGCAGCTTTTACGGCACAAGTTGACAACCAATTTGCCGATGATTTTTATCAGGTCGTGCAAGGTAATCAAGATATTCTCGATCATCCTGAAATCATTGAGCAGTTTATCATCAATAACGAACGTGTTGTGGCCTATATCAAAGCACACGTCGAGGAAGTGAAGCAATGAGCAATTATCCGTTCACCTAATTGCTGTCTTTCATTTGCGCTATTGAGTCCGCCAACCAAGTATCGCATGCTGCGTGCTGTCGATAGATCAACATGGTTTTTGCGATGCGACCTGCACGACTGCACACCCAGCCGAGTGATTTTACCTTTGCTTATGGTCGAAGCTGCTGGCCAAGCGCACAGACCGAGTTGCAGGCGTTACGCCGTGTCAGACGCTGGCTGCTGCGTGGTCGCCTGCCATGCCCCTCACCACGTTGGCTGGCACAAATCGAATGTGGCTATGCACAAGCCGACCCGTTGGTCGATCAACTGATTACCGATGGCATACGGCTGGATCAACTGCTCAAGCAACCCGACTTGCACCCACACGGCGCGGCATTACAACAACAAATGCAACAACTGCTGCCAGACATTGATCCAGATTTGGTACGGATCGGTGCGGCAGCTTATCGGCGTTATCCACTGTTGCAGATCTGGCTACTGCGTAATGTGGCTTTGATGGCAGGCTATAGCATTCCAGCGCTGAGTATGCCGCTGTTGCACAGTGGTGGCTTGGTCAAGGATACATTGCCACGCTTATACCGTACCTATGCGTTTATTCAGGCAGTCAGTCGTGATGACGCACTAGAGGTTGGCGGTGTGGCATGGCAGCACTGCGTACAGGTCCGCCAGATTCATGCGCATGTGCGAAATAGCCTAAGCAAAAATAACTGGGACAATCAATACTGGGGTATGCCACTGAATCAGTCCGATATGATTGCCACGCATTTGCAGTTTTCGCTGCTGATTGTGCTGGGTTATCGTTGGTTTGGTGCGCGTATCACCGCTGATGAGCAGCGCGGTATTATCCAATTGTGGCGACAGATCAGCGTTTGGCTCGGGGTTGATCAAGCTCAGTTGCCTGAGACGGAACAGGATGCCTTGGCATGGCTGTATGCGTATGTGGCGACGCAGCGCTTGGACTATCGCGTTGGCCAACCGCTTGCACAGGCTTTGCATGATTTGCCGACACAAATCGTGGGGCATGACAGTCGTATTGCGCGTTGGACGGAAGCCGTGAATGCCAGCATTACCCGATTGTTTGTGGGGGATGATGTGGCCGATGGTTTGGGGTTGCCCAAGCCGATTGGACGTTATGCGATCTTGCTTGTACCGCCGCTGTTATTTGGGCTAGAAAGCATTGCACACTATCGCCCCAAAACTCGTATGTTGCTGAACCGTATTGCTGCGTGGCGACATCAGCGAGTAGATCGCTGGATGCGTCTGCATACAGCACCGTCATCGGCTAGATCTGCTGAATGAACGCTACAGGCACATGCAAGGTCAGCCAAACGCCATTGGCGGATTGCCAAAACACATGACCTGCTTGTTGCATCGCCGCACTATCGATCTGGAGTGTAGCGAGCTTGCCATGCCGAATGCCCACTTGATGTGCTGTTTCCAAGGTTGCACTGAGATGGACATGTTGTCGCTGTTGCGGTTGGAGTCCTTCTTGCATAATTTGCGTCAAAAAACGCGTGGCTGTGCCGTGATAAAGCACATTGGGAGGCGTTTTAGCGGGTAGCGCCAAGTCTACTGAAATAGAGTGGCCTTGGTTGGCACGAATGCGTAAGCACTCCTCAGAGAGTGCAAAGCGCTGCTTATCATTGTCTCGGCAGACTTGCATGATCAAGGCATGCGTTAACTCAGGACAGCGTCCTGATGTGTGTGATTTTTCGATCAGCTCTTGGATATTTGCCCAACCGTGCTGATCTAATGTGAGTCCAATCAGCTCTGGTTGATGTCGCAATACCAAGCTCAGGAATTTACTGATTTGATTGAGTGATGTGTTCAAATGCGCGCTCTATCCGCCCAGCCCAGATCCGCGTACCGCATAAACTACTAAGCCGATGCAGGCCGATAGTCCGAGTACGCGCAGTACCGACCATTGTCGCCAAAATAATAGCCATGCAGCAAGTCCCATCAAGCCCAAAGACCATGCATCAAACACGCTATCAAAGCCATTTTGTTCAAAGCTTGGCCACAAGGTATGCAGGGCAAAAAACAATGCCAGATTGACAATCACGCCGACCACAGCAGCGGTAATGCCTTTTAATGGCGCTGACCAATTCGGCAGGTGTTGTGTGCGTTCAATCAGTGGTGCGCCTGCCAAAATAAAAATAAACGAAGGCAAAAAACTGACCCACGTCACCACTAAGGCTGCGACAATGCCAGCCAGTAATGCCTGATCCGTGCCAAGCATCAGGTTTTGATAACTTGCCACAAATGCCACGAACACCACCACCATGATCAATGGGCCAGGCGTACTTTCGCCGAGTGCCAAACCATCAATCATCTGCTTGGGTTCGAGCCATTGATAATGCAGCACCGCGCCTTGATAGACGTAGGGCAGTACCGCATAAGCACCGCCAAAGGTCAGCAACGCTGCCGTGGTAAAAAACCAGCCCATCTGAATCAAGGGATGCGCCAGCCCTAACCATGCGACCAGTCCCAGCATGGGTAATGCCCACAGCAGCAAACCAATCAGTATGACTACAGCCGAATTACGCCAGAGTTTGGCTGGCGTTGGGGCGAGGCTGGTGGGGGGGATAGGCTGCTGTGTGGTGGTGGATGCAATCGCTTGTGGTGTTTGGGGCGGTTGAAGTGCAAGTTGTTGCGGTGCAACGCGACTGGCCAGCCAGCCGACCAGTGCCGCAAAACCAATCAGCATTGGAAAAGCCAAATGAAACACGCTGCCTAACAAGGCGAAGCCTGCAATGAGTTTTAACAGTGGGGTGGTCAGTGTGCGTGTGCCAATCCGCCATGCCGCTTGCAACACAATTGCGGTAATTGCAGGCTTAATCCCATACAATAAGCCCGCCAACAGTACAGTTTGTCCAAAGACCAAATACAGCCATGCCAAGCCCATCAAAATAAACAAGGACGGCAAAATAAACAGCATGCCTGCCACAATCCCACCCCAGCGACCATGTAACAAATATCCTGTATACGTGGCCAATTGTTGTGCTTCAGGGCCAGGGAGTAACATACAAAAATTAAGCGCGTATAAGAATTTTGATTCAGGTAAATACTGACGGCGTGTCACCAACTCATCATGTAGTAGGGCGATTTGACCCGCAGGCCCCCCAAAACTGATCCAGCCCAGTCGAAACCAATAACCTAGTAGCTGGTGTAGTGGAATTTGGGGCAGCGGCACTGACATGCGGCATTCATCACATGATATTCATAGACGCTATCTTAGCGTGTTCAGATGACAGCCCCAACTGATCCGTACAATCCAAGTGAATATGGACCGTTTAATGATGTTGTTTACGGCAGATATTGCGTTTATAGGCTGCCAATCAGAGATTTTGCGACGTAGTACACATTCTGACTCAAACAGCAATTGACAGCGTGGCAACATCAGATTACATGTCAAGTTGTCATCACGGCGATGCTGCACAGGAGGGACGGTATCATGAGCCTGCTATGGATGATTATTTTGGGCTGTATGTTGACGATTTTGGTGATCATGCTGGTTTGCAATCGTCAGTTGCCGCATTAACAGCTCACCCATCCACAAGTCGCAAAAAATAGTATGACTGCGAGGCATGTTAGGCGTGTTTAGGAAAAACACACGGCATGCCTTTGTTATTGGTGCGTCAACAGCATTTTAGGAGCATGGGTATGTTGATGGGTTTTATGAGCTTTATCGTGATTATCGGCGGTTTTTTTTTGCTGGTGATGGTGTTGTACAACCGCTTGGTGGCCAAGCAAAATCAAGTCAAAAATGCCTTTAGTCAAATTGATGTGCAGCTTCAGCGTCGGCATGATTTGATTCCGACATTGGTCGAGACGGCCAGAGGCTATCTCAAGCATGAGCAAGAAACCCTGACACGTGTGATCGAAGCGCGTAATCAAGCGGTGAGCTTACAGCGCGCCATCACTGATGGTACGGATTCTGCGGCGGCGGTGGATGCGTTGGCGCAGGCCGAGCGGCAGCTTTCGGGTTGGTTGAGCAAGCTGATGGCGGTGGTTGAGCAATATCCTGACCTCAAGGCCGATAAAATCATGCAACAACTGATGGAAGAGCTGACGACCACAGAAAATCGTATTGGTTTTGCCCGTCAGACGTATAATGATGATGTGATGTTCTATAATAACGCCTGCCAGATGTTTCCCAGTAATCTGGTGGCGGGGGCGTTTAGTTTTAAACCGCGTCGCCAGTTGGTGTTGGATGAGCTGAAGATTCGCCAAGCACCAGCGATTTCATTTTAGTTAGCTGCTGCTGAGTATCCCATCGTGAGTCACCTGCTATGAGCAGGGCATCTTTGCCTGATTTTTTTACCCGCCAAACGCGCGCCAGCCGTCAAACAGGATTGCTGTTGTTATTGTTTGTGGGGGCTGTCTGCTGCACGATTTTGCTGATGAATCTATTGGTGGGTGCGGTGTGTTATCTGTTTGGCTGGTCGAATCAGGTGTTTTGGCATCCTTATAGTGGCTGGGTGATTGTGCTGATGCTGCTGGTGATTGTGATCGGCTCGATCCAAGAGTGGTATCAATTGCGCGATGGGGGACGCTCAATTGCCCGTCGGATGCAAGCGCGTCGTTTGGTTGATCAGCCTGATGATCCACAAGAGCGCCAGTTGCGCAATGTGGCTGAAGAAATGGCGATTGCTGCGGGTCAGCGTTGTCCTGTGTTGTATATCTTGGATGATGAGGCTGCAATTAATGCCTTTGTGGCGGGTCAGCATCCCCTTGATATGGTTATGGTGTTGACCAAAGGCAGTGTGCAGACGTTGGATCGGGATGAGTTGCAAGGGGTGGTTGCACATGAGTTTAGTCATATCAAGCATGGTGATCCTCGTGTCAATTTGCACTTGATGGCAGTGCTGGGTGGCTTGTTGTGGATTGGTCAATTGGGACAGGGGCTATTGCAGTTTGGTCGTCCGAGCGTGGGGCAGCGTGAGCGCATTGGCTGGGAGTGGTTGTGGTGGCTAGTGGGTGGCGTGATTTGGCTGGTGGGCAGTGTCGGGGTGCTCAGTGGTCGGCTGATCAAGTTGGCGATTTTGCGCCAACGTGAGTTTTTAGCGGATGCCTCCAGCCAGCAGTTTACCCGCTCAACAGGCGTGCTTCGCGCGCTGCTACGGGTGCGCGCGCATCCGCAAGGTTCTACACTGACCAATCGTTATGCGGAATCAGTCAGTCATTTATGCTTTAGTAGTGCATTACATGTGGATGATTGGTTTTCGACGCACCCACCTTTGGATCAGCGGATTGGCTCATTGGATCGGGATGCGTTGCGTCGGGTACGCGTGCGTGATCGAATCCTACAGCGCCAGCAACAAGGCGTGGATGAAGTGATTGCCATGCAAGAGCTACAGACACTAGAGCAGGTGGAGACGCAGCCGAGCGCGAACGATCCGATAGAGTGGTGTGCGCCCAAGGTATTGCCGACCTTACGCCGCGAGATCCAGCGCCCCTGTGCAGAACAACATGCCGCTGTGATGCCACAGGTGCAGCGCTTTGCCATCATTCGACCAGAAGCGGTCAAGCGGGCATTGATCACGGGGGCAGGTTGCCGTGAGTTGTTGGCGGCGATCTTGGCTGTGCGACAACAGTTGGTCTTGCCGCCAGATGATTTTTCGATTAGTCATGCGTTGTTTGAGGGGTTGGCGGAGCTAGATCCACGCGGCCATCTGCCGTTATTTCATGATGCGTTGTGGGGTGTGCAGGATTTGCCGCATTGTGCTGCGCGGACGTTTTTAGATCGTTTGACGGGGATTGTGCAATCAGATGGTCAGGTATCTTTGTCCGATGTTTTATTGCTAGAGTGGTTCAAGGCGACTGTTGGGCTGCTACCTGATAGTTTGCCTGTGGCGCTGGAGGACTGTGCTCAAGACGTCAAGATTTTGGTGGAAGGCTTGCTTCAGTTGCAGCAGTTGAGCGCTGCGCAACAGGATCTGGTGCGGCATCGGATACTGCGCACGGTTTTGGCAAAAAGTGAAGATATTCAGCATCCTAATCTATTGGCACAGGCGCTACCTACGGATAAGCGTGTGTATTTGGCACAGGTGTTAGCCCGTTTGGCGGGGTTGCCGCATCATCAGCGGGTTGGGGTGTTGGAGGTGGCTGAGACGTGTCTATGGGCGGATACACGCATGAGCCAAGAGGAGCAGGATGTTTTGGATTTGCTGCATTGGCGGTTTTATTTGCGCCCACAGGTGTTTGATGTAGAGCCTGCGGGCTTTCGGTTAGAGTAGTGGGTTAGGTGGATGGGACATGGTGAGAGATTTAGCGCCCACCTGTGTGGGTGCTTACACGATTCTGACTGTCGGATGATCAAACACTTGCTTGATCTGCTCGGGGCGGATAGGGTGGAGTTCGTAAATAGGCTGCTTTAGCAAGCTGTTGAAAGTATGGAAATGATGATCAATTGCGGGCATATAGGATAGAAATTCGATTGGTGTTTGGTCGCCATAATAATTGATACCTGTTTCAGGTAGCTCAAGTAACTGCTTTAATAGGATGGGCTGATCACTTAGTTGTTCAGGGCTGCCAATAATGTTGCCACCGAGGGTCTGCTCCTCATAGTCTGATTCATATTCATATCCCAATGCAGCAACGATATTCATATCGCCCACAGGGTAGCCATCTTCGTACACCAGCAATGTGGTGTTACTCCAAGCATCTCTCAAATATTTTGAGTCATTTAAGCACCAAACAGCATAAAAAGGTCGGCTATGCTCAAAAACGCTCAGTTCATAGGGTAGCCAGTTTTGCTCTTGTGCAAACCTAAAAAGCACATCGTCATCCAGTTCTGGAGGAATTTCACCAGCCAACTTAAATGAAGGGTTGCATGTAGCATCTTGAATAAAACGTTCCAAAGCAGGAAGTAGTCGGTACGGATCAAACTGCATGCAGTAATCGCGTTGTCGCAGTTGCTTAATAACCATCTCTTTAAAACATGCTAGGGCTTTTTCTTCATCATTAAAGACCTGATGTATCGCACCGCCGATAAGCTCTGCTTGATATGAGTAAAACTCAAACTCATCCTCGTCGAATTCTTTTGCGGCAGCAGAATCACGTTTAGGAAGGGCGATGAACCACTCGTCATTGTAAACAAAACCTTTTGTACGAATCACATACTGCGTTGCCATTGTTTCTCTCCTTGGGGTGGATGCTTACACGATTCTGACTGTCGGATGATCAAACACTTGCTTGATCTGCTCGGGGCGGATAGGGTGGAGTTCGTAGAAGGGTTTTTTGAGTAAGCTGTTGAAGGTGTGAAGATATTGCTGAAATAGTGCTGACTGATTTGGGTTGTACTCAATCATACGTTTTTCAGCATCATACATAATCCCAGTGTCGGGTAACGCCAAAAACTGCTTGAGTAGCTCGGGCGAGTCGCTGAGTTCTTCAGATGAGCCTTCCAAGCAAAGTTTGGTCTGTTCAGCGATTGCATGAAAAAGTGAATTGAATCGGTATGTGCAAAACGCTTTTTCGGAGAGGTCATTACCATTGTCTCCCACTAAAACAGGAAAGCACGCCCCCTCAATATGCCATATAAGATATTTCTGCAACGGTATCACCCATACTGCATACAAGGGTTTCTCTTTCTCAAAACTAAATAAAGCGTAAGGAAGCCAACCCGTGCGATGTGCAAGTTCCAGTAAGTCATCATCGCTTAACGTGGTGGGAGGGAGTCCGGTTTCGTATAGGTCATAAGATTGATTTCCCATTTTTTCCCATATAAGACGCTGAAACTCTTGAGTAAACTCGCAATCAAATCCATTGATGCTGATCTCAGGCTGTCTGAGAGATGCTAGAATCAGATGGCGGTAGGATTCTTGGGCAATTTTTGCATCATTAAAAACCTGATAAAACTCACCGAGCATAAAATACTCAGGCTCGTTCTGGACGGTGTGATACTCGTCCGTGTAATGAAAAATTTGCTTCCGAATCACATACTGCGTCGCCATATTTTATTCCTTTAGGTTGCTATACGATTCTGACGGTCGGGTTTTCAAACACTTGCTTGATCTGGTCGGTGCGGATGGGGTGGAGTTCGTAGATAGGTTGTTTGAGTAGGCCGTTAAGGGTCTGTAAATATTCGTGAAGTAGAGGCGCTTTCGCTAAATGGTTATCATCACGAAACTCTATAAAGTTTCTATAAACATCATAAAAAAAACCTGTATCTGGTAATGCTAAAAACCGTTTAAGTAATTCTGGCTGATCGCTCAATTGTTCAGGTGTACCCATCAAACGAAGCGTAGGTCTCCCCATGATATGAAGCTCAGCCGTACTTATTAGACCTCTTGCGAAAATCATTTTTTGATCTGCATCCAGTTTAAAAGGCCAGCTATTAGATTCATTCGTAAAC
>JAYXXU010000186.1:0-3023 GCA_036019135.1 Pseudomonadota bacterium
CCGTCGAGCGTCAGTGGGTTTTATTACTCGCACCCGCAGAGCGAGTATTTTAACGTCGGCAAAATTGGCCGTGATCAGCTTGAGAGCTATGCGGCGCGTAAAGGCTGGTCGGTTGAGACTGCGGAGCGTTGGTTAAGTCCGAATTTGGAGTGATGCGGGGTGTGGAGGTCGGCTCTGGTTTACTCTGGTGGTCTTGTATCCGAAGTATTAAATGGTATGAGTCTATCTGTTGCCTGTGCTTTACGTCACATGCTACAAACAAAAATTACTCATCTCCAAGGATTCAAATATGACTCTAGCGATCAAAGAATTTGTACGCTCCACTCAACTTCCAGAGAGTCAATTAATACAACTGAACGATGGTCTTGATGTGATTCTCCATCAGCATCGTCAAGCGAATATTGATGACTTAAATTCATCTGAATTTGGAGGTCAAATATTGACTCAGCTTGAGCAACTCATGCAGCGTGTTGGGTTGGCTGAAGACAATATTGAGCCACTTATAGAATTGTTATACCACGAAAGTAATACTAAAGATTTTGCAGAGTTTGTTGTCATCACTGGTCGAACGGCTTATCAGTCATCTGATTGGGCCGAACACATCTATGAGTTAATGATGGAAGATCTCATGAACGATCGGGAGAGCTAGCTGATACATAACTTGGTAGGCAGATGTAGGGTGCGCCATGCGCACCTGATTTTATCAAAAATTCGCTAACCAAAGAATCATGCACTCACTCATCCCGCGTCAACACCTCCAACAACTCAATCTCAAACACCAAATCCGAATTCGGTGCAATCAACGCCCCAACCTGCCTTGCGCCATAGGCTAACGCCGCAGGCACATGCAAGCGACGCTTACCCCCGACCTGCATGCCCATCATGCCCTGATCCCAGCCTTTAATCACCCGCCCCGTGCCAATCACACACTGAAACGGCTGGCCGCGATCATGCGACGAATCAAATTTCGTCCCATCGAGCAACCATCCGGTATAGTGCGCCGTGATCAGCGCTCCTTTAACACAGGTTTTGCCTGTGCCCACAACCAAATCCTCAATTTGTAACTCAATCACTTTTACCCACCTCATACTCAACACTTAAATCCGTAACGACTAACCAAATACCGACCAGCCCATCTCAGTAGCCAGCATTTCAGCCGCCTTTAATCCCAATGTTGAATTGCCCTGTGCATTCAGCGCAGGTGACCAAATGGCAACGGATGCCACATGCGGCACAATCAATAACAACCCACCACCGACACCACTTTTCGCAGGCAACCCCACCCGAAACGCAAAGTCACCCGCCGCATCATACAGCCCACAAGTCATCATTAGCGCATTGATCCGACGCACACGGCGCGGTGGAATGAGGTTTGGAGTCTCTGGTGAAATAATCAAAAACCGTCCAGCTCGCGCCAACTGCACACAATTCATGGCTAACGCGCACTGGTGAAAATACGCATCCAATGTCACCTGTGGTTCATGGTGTAGATTGCCGCTGGCACGCAAAAAACTTGCTAAAGCCTGATTGCGATAGCCAGTAGATGCCTCAGATGCCGCCACTGACGCATCAATATCGATGGTGGAGTCTTCTGCTGCACGCCGCACAAAACTCAACAACTCCTCAATCATGTGGCCGCGCTGACAGCCTGATAACACCACATCGGTGGTCACAATCGCTCCTGCATTCACAAATGGATTGCGCGGAATGCCTTTGTCTATTTCGAGGGGGATAATCGAATTAAAATTTAATCCCGATGGCTCACGTCCAACCCGCTGCCATAGCTCAGCACCAATTCGATCCAAGGCCATGGCGAGGGTAAATACCTTGGTAATACTTTGAACCGAAAAACTTTCCTGCGAATCCCCCGCCTGTAGTAGTGTCCCATCCGCTAACGCAACTGCAATCCCAAACTGATTGGGATCAATACAGGCCAACTCTGGAATATAGTCCGCCACAGCACCGCGCTCGGTTTCTTGCGATAAGCTTTTGACAATGTCTTGCAATAATCTTTCAAGTTTTTGTTGTTCGGCATTCGATAATGTGGGCATATTTTAAGCGCTCATGGCAGGTTCATCGTCAGGCAGGAGGGTAACCGATCTAACATGTTGTGGCGATGCTCACGGCAAGCATTCATTTTTGATCAATCCATTCATCCCTGCAAAACTGACAGCGCCGTTAAGTTGTAAGTGAATATAACCCAACCACGATCAGTATCAAAGCCCCGCACGGTATGACACAGATGGCTTGTTGGACAACACTGAGTGCGCGCGGTGGCGGAGTGAGCCATCAAGGAACATTGTCTAACAATTATGATTTATTTTTTGAGTGATCATTGCACATTATTTCAGCTAATCTAATCGATGACACTCTGTGGCTGATTTTGATCATTTTTATTTTACCCGCCAGTCAATCTGGCACGGTTGATGCAGCAGCATGATATAGTGTGTGCTGCCGCGATTGTCTGACATATGACCCGCATCGCCGCAGGTGACTGACCTAAACTTGTGCGACGACTACCCGCGCATCACGTATCATGGAATTTAGAGGGGACTCTCATGCGTGCACTTGGCCCAATTGACATGCTGTTTTTATCATTAGAAAAGCGCCAACAACCGATGCATGTCGGGGGATTATTTTTGTTTCGTGTCCCCGAAGATGCTGCTGATGACTATGTACATCAGTTGGTACAGGATATGCGTAATTCACGGGCGATTCCTGTCCCACCATTTAATCAAGTGCTCAATGGCTTATTTTGGGATGAAGACGACGAATTCGATTTAGACCACCACTTCCGCCATATTTCACTACCCAGACCAGGGCGGATTCGTGAGCTGCTGACTTATATTTCTCAAGAGCATTCAGCGCTACTCGACCGCGCCAAGCCATTGTGGGAATGTCATATCATTGAAGGCATTGAAGATGGTCGCTTTGCAATGTACTTCAAAATGCATCACGCCATGGTCGATGGTGTCGCAGGAATGCGTTTGCTGGAAAAATCACTTTCTTCATCCCCGACAGAT
>JAYXXU010000187.1:0-8617 GCA_036019135.1 Pseudomonadota bacterium
TCCACTGCTCAACACCCCGCTCCCACCGCCACGTAGGGACAATCAGCGGCTGAAGCAGCCTCACAGCCACCGTAAATACCTCAATATCTAGTGGGACGGGCAGCAAAGCAAAATCTTCATTTAACCAATCGTCTCTGCCCGAGCGTGAGCGATATTGAAGCGCCTGTGGGAAGTGCAATTTAGCCCCAAGTAAATTGACGACATAAGACATAAGGCCACTCCAAAACTCTTTCCCATCGTTTGCCGACGACTCAGAAGCTTGGATCGTAACACTTCTTAAAAGTTTAGGTGTGATCAAGCCCTTGATCACACCTAACACGGTTGAGTTGCTCATCTATAAAAATCAAAGTGAAAACCACGCGCAATCACCCTGCACACCCCTATTTGTCGAGCATTCACATGGCTAAAAAATTCCGTATCGCTAAAGCTGGCCAAACCACCGATGGCCGTCAAATCACTGTCGAGCAAATCAATGAGATGGCTGAAAGCTACTCACCGACCACTTATGGCGCACGACTGAATATTGAGCATTACCGCAGTGTCTATCCGAGTGCTGGCGGGTTTGGTGCATATGGCGATGTGACCGCATTGGAGGTGGAAACCAAAGATGGCGAAACCTATCTGGTGGCTGAAATCGACCCAACTCCAGAGCTGATCGCTTTATCCAAGGCTCGTCAGAAGGTTTATTTCTCGATTGAGATCGACCCGAAATTTGCGGGGACTGACAAGGCTTATCTGGTCGGTTTGGCCTGTACCGACTCCCCAGCCAGTCTCGGTACCAGCTATATGCAGTTCTGCCAACAGAACCCCGAAACCAGTCCGCTCAAAGCCAAAAAGCAAACGCCGCACAATCTGTTTTCATCAGCTGATGCTGAGTTTTTTGGCGCATTCCATGACGAGTCCGACAAGACCTCACTGCTGGATACGATCAAAGGCTTTTTTTCTGCCCAAGACAAGAAGTTCGACAAGGTTGAAGAGTCGGCCAAAGCCTTGGAGCAACTGCCGCAAACCCTGTCGAATGTCCAACGCGCCCAAGAAACTCTAGCGGGTGGTATCGACAAGATCACCACACAGTTCAGCACGCTGCTGCAACGCGTCAGTGACTTGGAAAAAGGCCAACAAAACCATCAGCAGTCTCTGGATAAAGTCGAGCAAACCCTTGATACCACGCAACCTGCCAATTTTCGCCAACGCCCAAAAGCCAATGGTGGTGGCGACGAAGCGATTGCTGACTGTTGATCCACTGCACTGACCGAATACCCACATTGATTCTGACTTTGACTCCTTGGAGCAACCTTTATGCGCAATTCCACCCGACTGGTTTTTAATAAATATCTGGATCAGCAAGCCAAACTGAATGGCGTGAGTTCAGCCACACAGAAATTTGATATCCATCCATCGATCCAACAGCGACTGGAAGATCGAATTCAGGAGTCCAGTGGTTTCTTGCAGCGCATCAACATTGTCCCTGTCACCGAGCAAGAAGGTGAAGTGCTGGGACTGGGAATCAGTGGGGCGATTGCATCACGCACCAACACCCGCAATGGCACACCACGTCAACCCAAGCTGGTTGGCAATGTGTCTCGGATCAATCGCTACAAGTGCGCTAAGACCGACTTTGATACTGCCATGCGCTATGAGCAAATTGATTTGTGGGCTCGGTATCCAGACTTCCAAAACCGCGTGCGTGACATGGTGGTCAACCAGCAGGCGCTTGATCGGATCTTGATTGGCTTTCATGGCAAACGGGTCGAAGAAAACTCAGATCCTGACACGTATCCATTGCGCGACGACATGAACGTGGGTTGGTTAGAAAATATTCGCCAGAATGCGCCAGAGCACTGGTTATTTGAGCGCTCACTGGGCTCAGGCGAAACCATTCGAATCGGTACAGGTGGTGAATATAACAACCTTGATGCCTTGGTAGTCGACAGCGTCAATAACCTGATTGACCCGCTGTACAGCAGCAACCCCAATCTGGTGTGCATCGTTGGGCGTAATCTCATGAATGACAAGCTATTCCCGCTGGTCAATAACGTCGATCAACCGACTGAAATCCTTGCCGCACAAGCCTTGATGGGTCAAGGTCGCCTCGGTGGACTGCCGCCTGTCCGTGCGCCCTATTTCCCTGATAACGCAATTCTCATCACAGCGCTGGATAACCTGTCGCTGTATTGGCAAGAGGGCGCACGTCGCCGTTCGGTGGTCGATGAAGCCAGCCTAGATCGCGTGGTGAATTACGACACCAGCAATGATGCTTACGTCATCGAAAACCTTGATGCCGTCTGCTTGATTGAAAACATTGAGCTGATCTGATCATGGCGACCAAGACCCTTGCCCAACGGCGTGCTGCCCAAGCACGTGCCGTGAAGGATGCGGCCAAGCCTGCATCCGCTGGGCAGGCTCCAGCAGGTCGGTCACACACCTACAACCTGCTATTACTCAAGCTGGCCGAAGACAAACGTGCCTTAAAAGCCATCGAGAGCATTGATCGGAAGATTGCGCTGAAGCATGAACTGCTGCCGCATTACGTCGAATGGGTCAGTGCAGTACTGCAAAACGGTACAGGTGGTGCAGATCAGGTCTTGATGACCGTGATGCTGTGGCGCATCGATGTCGGGGACTTCGCTGGCGCATTGGCAATTGGGCGCTACGCCCTTGCCCATGACCTCAACATGCCAGATGTGTACAAGCGCAAAACACCGACTGTACTGGCAGAAGAAATCGCCGATACCGCCAAATCCATGCTGACCAATCAGCAGGATCTGGATCAAGCAGCCACCCTGCAACTGTTACTGCAAACCTATGACCTGACCCGTGACTGTGACATGGCAAATGAAGTCCGCGCCAAGCTGCATCGGGTCATTGGTTTTTATGCTGAGCCATTAGATCCGCCCCTTGCCCTGCTGCATTTTAAAGAAGCCTATCGGCTGCATGAAAAATGTGGCGTGAAATCGAACATTAACCGCTTGGAAAAGCTGGTTAATCCCGTGTCGTGACCGCGACCGTCGGACGGCGCAGAGACCCTGCTCTTGATTGAGACAGGAGTCTCTGCCCACCGTCCACCTACTTTGCAGATGGAGCAATCAGTATGGGATTTAGCGCAAGCGGCCAAGTCAGCAGTCAGACCGTTGTCAATGATGGATTCTGGCCAGATCTGGACACCCGTGACTTTGCCGATGCATCACGGCTAGACGGTGCGGTGACTACTGCCCGCTTGGTACAGGCCATCACCTCTGCAATGGTCACGGTCAACCGAGAAACGGCTATTCGCCAAATGAAGGCCAAAGCGCTGGCAGACGATCAACTGGCGCTGGCTCAAGTTCCTTCTGATTCGATCAATGGCCAATCCGTACTGATCTTTCACTACCAAACTGCCGTGTATAGCGAGGCACGCGCCCTGCTGACCGAGCATTATCGGGATTTTGATACCACCGCAGAAGGCGACAAGCGTGCCAAGACCCTAGATCCACAAATTGATGCCTATCGCCGTGAGTCGCGTAAAGCCATCGCTGACTTAACTGATCAGTCCTATAGCGTGGTGGAGCTGATATGACCCAGAGCGTTGTCACTATTCAACACGATACGGTTGATCAAGTCTGCCAACGTCATCTGGCACGGACTGCTGGTGTGACCGAACAAGTCATGGCACTGAACGCCCATTTGGCCAATTTGCCGCCAGTGCTGCCGCAAGGGGTGCTGATCCGCCTGCCTGATATTCCAGCACAAGCCGAAAAGCCAATGGTGCAGCTATGGGAGTAGTCCATTGGATCAATTGATTACACAGCATACCGAATGGTTGGTTGCCCACGTCGGCCTGATCTGGATGGCATTGGGTGGCGCTGCGTTGCGGGTACTGCTCGTTTTACATGAGCCACTCCCCAGACGGCTAGGCAATGGGGTCGCGGGCATGATCATGGCCTTGATGCTGTCCGATATGACTGCCGCTGCTTTAACTGATGGCAAATACACCGAAGCCTATGCCGTGATTTATGGCTTGGTGGCACACGAATTGGTGATGGCAGTGGTCAAGTTCACCCACCAGCATGCCTACCCGTTGTTGCACCGCAGTGTCGATTTTTTTATGCGTCTTCGGCTGCGTTTAATCCCCGAAGACAAACCATCGCCACCAAATGAGGAAAACCCACCATGAACTGGATAGATCTGATCAGCATCGGATCGGTGCTGGTGATTGCCCTAGTCTGCGCTTCCGTCATCATCCAGTTTCATGACGAGGTCGGGCTGGTGGTCACCCTATGTTTATTCGTCCTACTCTGCTCATGCGTCGGCCTAGCCTTCGATGAGTCAGATGGATCTCCTACCGTATTTTCACAGCCAATATTTCGGGTCTCTGCTGCTATGGCCATTGTGCTGAGCTACTGGCGATTCCGCCGTTTTTGGTTGTACTACGGTGTGTTTTTACGTCGCTTGCGAGGTATCTAAGCCATGACCAAACGCCTGACTGATTGTGATTTTGTGATTGCCGCTCGGCGGCTGGGTGTTGATGTAGCCTCGGTACGTGCTGTGACTGAGGTGGAGTCAGTTGGCTCTGGTTTTCTCAGCACAGGGCAGATCAAGATTTTATTTGAGCGCCACATCATGTACCGCCTGCTCAAAGAGACTAAGACGGATAGCCAATTGCTCCAGCTCGAACGGCAATACCCTCAACTGGTCAATCGTAGGAGCGGTGGTTATGCCACAGGTGCGAATGCCGATGCGCGTGGGATTGCTGAGCATCAGCGCTTGGTGGCGGCACGTAAAATCGAAAACTGGACAGCCCTGCGCTCTTGCTCTTGGGGCATGTTTCAGATCATGGGCTTCCATTGGTCAATGTTGGGTTATCAATCGCCCGTTGATTTTGTGCTGACGCTATCACGCAGCGAGGCAGATCAGCTCGAGGCGTTTTGTCGGTTTATTGAGAAGAACACCCAGTTATTGAATGCCCTGCGTACCCGCGATTGGGTGCAGTTTGCTCGTCTGTACAATGGCAGCAACTTTGCCAAAAACCAGTATGACAGCAAGCTGCGTAATGCCTACCGCAAGTGGAGCAAGCAACTGTGAAACTGATCCAGAGTCTGCGCGAACACCTGATCGCCAAGGTCGAACACCTGCGCACCAATCCTGACCGACTGATTATCTCAGTTGATCAAGGTCAAATGCAGTGGTGCGGCTCTGGCCTATCACATCGGCAAGATTATGTGGCCACTGTTGAGATCGACTCATGGCCAGAACATGTTGATGCCAATCATGTGTTTGTGCCGCTACTGGATTGGTATCAAGCCAACCAAGACCCGCGTCCAGCCAACAGTAGAAGTCCGATTCGCTATGAAACCTACGTGTTGAGTAACGGCTCGACCACCGTGGTGATTGAGGTTGATCTGGAAGAGTTGGTGGTGGCCTCTACACTGCCTGATGGCTCATATCAATTTGATGTCTGTCAGGTGGGATCATGAGTGATTTTGCTGCCTTGGCGACTTGGCTTCAGCCCTTGGTTCAGCGGCTTTCCCCACAGGCTCAGGCGCAAATGATGCGACGGGTGGCAATTGAACTGCGCAAGCGCAATCAGCAGCGCACCCGTAGCCAAGTTGATACTGACGGCCAGCCCTTTGTCCCGCGTAAATCTGGTGATGGGCAGCCGATGTTTCGGGAGTTGACCTTGGCACGGCATTTTAAGACCAAGACGACCACCAACACTGCCCAAGTGGGCTTTGCTGGTGCAGCCGCTCGGATTGCCAGTGTGCATAATATTGGCCGTACCGATGTGGTGAATAAAACCAAGGGCATACGCTATGCCTACCCTCGCCGCCAGTTGCTCGGCATTAGCGAGGAAGATCGGGCATTTGTAGAGCAAGTTATTTTGGATTCTTTGAGTGTTAGCTAGAGGTTTATCTTGGATATCCGCTGTACATCATGCTGCCGCAAATTGGCAGAAGCTGAAAGTTTTACCCTTCTCTCGATCAAATGCCCACGTTGTGGGCTGATCAATCACCTGAGTGCCGAGAGCATCAAACCACCGAAACGCCCACAAGCGTCACCATCGGAGTTTATCGGCCATGACCGAGTCCACCAAACCAACCTATAACCCTTCAGGCCGTGCCTTCACCTCTTGGGTGGGTGGCAAATCACAACTTGCCCGTCGCGTAATCGACATCATGCCCGCCCACCACTGCTACTGTGAAGTATTTGCTGGGGCTGCGTGGGTACTGTTTAAAAAAAGCCCGTCACCCGTTGAAGTCATCAATGACGTGAATGGCGAACTGGTCAACTTATATCGCGTCATCCAACATCACTTGCCTGAATTTGCACGCCAGTTCGACGCATTGTTGGTTGCCCGTGACGAGTACGAACGGCTTAAAAAAGTTGCACCTGAGACCTTGACCGATATTCAACGCGCTGCGCGTTATTACTACCTGCTGCGTCTGGGCTACGGTGGCAAAGTGAGTAGTCACGTGCTAACCCAAGGCATTGATCGGCCACCCAATCTGAACCCAATAGAATTGGAAGCGCAACTGGCACGCCAACATGAGCGGTTGGCGCATGTGATGATCGAAAACCAATCGTACAGCCGCATTCTTGAACGCTTCGACAGCGATCGCACCCTGTTTTATCTTGATCCGCCATACTGGGGCTGTGAAGACTATTACGGCAAAAACCTGTTTGAACGAGCCGATTTCGAGCGGCTCCGTGATCAATTGCGTGGCCTGAAAGCCAAGTGGATTTTATCCTTGAACAATGTGCCTGAGATTCGGCAGATTTTTGCTGAGTTTCACATGACCGAAGAGTCGGTGCATTGGAATTTAGAGAATAACGGCTCAGCAAAAACCCGCCGCGCCAATGAGTTGATTATCAGCAATTTTGGCCACGTCTAAACTTTAGGTGTGATCAAGCCCTTGATCACACCTAAGCCCCGTGCAATGCGCCTGCACACATTGCACGATCTGGGCATGAACACACTCTCCCCCGAACATGAACGCCGCCTTGGCAACTTGAACTCCCTCGGACTGGTGACTCACGTCAATCCAGAGGATGGAACTTGCCGCGTTCAAATTGGCGATAACCATACCGACTGGATTGCATTTAGGTCGGCGCGGATGGGTGCAACCAAGATCTGGCTCCCCCCCAGCGTGGGCGAGCAAGTCGAAGTGACCAGCAGGAATGGCGAGCTTGAAGCCAGCCACGTCGGCAGTAGCTTACCCTCTGATAACCATCCCATCCCTGCCAATCCACAACATGCCCAGATCCACATGCCAGATGGTGCTGAATTTCGCTATGACCACGAGGCATCGATCCTGCACATCAACCTGCCCAGCACCGCCACCCTAAATCTGACTGGGGGCGAATTGAACCTGACTGGATCAGGCGTGGTGAATATCGGTGGACAGATCATTAATTTAAACGGCCAGCTCCTCATCAATGGCAAACCGTTCTTGCTACATAACCACTTTGGGGTGCAAACAGGCAACGGCGTATCGGGTGGGGTGCAACCATGATGGGACTGTCTCGCACCACTGGCCATGCCATCGATGGCGACGCTCACCTGCTGCAATCCCTACAGGATATTTTGACCACGCCGATTGGTTCACGGCTGATGCGCCGTGACTATGGCTCACTTGTCCCTTTTTTAATTGATCAACCTGCCAACCCACAACTGCTGATGCGGCTACGGGCTGCGATTACGCACGCCATTTTGAAATGGGAGCCACGTGTACGGATTGGCAGAGTCATGCTGCAAGTGGATGACCAAGGAGTTGCTACCTTGGTGCTGGAGTATGAGCGCACCCATCGGGGTCAAAAAGCCAAAGCCTCCATCGGACTGAGGGCTGCCACATGACCACCCTCAATCGTATTGATCTCGCAAGCCTCCCCTTACCCGATGTGGTCACCACGCTTGATTTCGAGGCGTTGGTCAATGGCATGAAAGCCGAACTGATTGCCGAAGTTCCCGCCTTGGCTGAAGCCTTATCCCTGCAATCAGAGCCGCTGGTCAAACTGCTCGAGCAGATTGCCTATCGTGAATTGCATCAGACCAATCGGGTCAACCAGACCGCCAAAGCCCTCCTGCTGGCCTATGCCACTGGTACGACACTCGACCATATCGGTGTGACCCGTGATGTTGAGCGACTGCTGATCACCCCTGCTAATCCAAATTCAAGCCCACCCACAGAGGACGTATATGAAACCGATGATGCTTATCGCCGTCGCATCCAGCTTGCGCCTGAACGCTATGCGGCAGGCAGTATTGGTGCTTATGTGTATTGGGCTTTGTCTGCTGATGGCGCGGTGCGCGATGCCAACCCCGTCACCCCAACCGCAGGCGTGGTACGCCTATACATCCAAAGTCACCAGCAAGACGTGGCGGGAACCTCGCTTCTCGCGACTGTGGCCGCCACCCTGAACACTGGATCACGCCGCCCATTTACTGACGACTTACAGGTACTGGCTGCTGAGCCTTTCGACTTTGTCATTGATGCTGAGCTGACGCTTTTCCCTTGGCCAGATAAATCGGTCGTGCTGGCGAATGCGAATGCTGCGCTTGATCGTTATCTCGATCAAATCTCGTATCTTGGCTATGACGCAACCCTATCAGGATTACATGCTGCGCTGCATCAAGCGGGTG
>JAYXXU010000188.1:0-5602 GCA_036019135.1 Pseudomonadota bacterium
GCAACGTTGAGACTACCGATTGTAATACTTTCACCTGATGAAACATGGGCTTTCATTCCTCTCACGTCAATAGACTATAATCAACCTAACAAGTCGGTGTCTGCAACCAGAATACCGTTGTTATCCGCATACAGATACATACCAGATTGGATAGTTAAGCCACCAAAGCACACCGTTAAATCAATCTCACCTGCGCCTTTTCGATTGCTTTTTTGGGGAATACAGGCCAAGGCTTGCACACCCAGATCTAGCGTTGCCAAGGCGTCCACATCCCGCACACAGCCATATACCACCACACCAGCCCAACCCTGCTTGACAGCACTTTCGGCAATCATGTCACCGAGTAAGGCACAGCGCATTGACGCACCACCATCGACCACCAACACACGGCCATGGCCTTCTGTCGCCAACAACTCTTTGACCCGCGAGTTATCCTCAAAGCATTTGACTGTCATCACTTGACCACCAAACGCCTTGCGACCACCAAAATTACGGAACGATTTGCCATCTATCGACGGCGCACACACTTGTAATTCGGGATGATCATCCAGTAGGTCACATGTCACAAAAGCAGGTTGTGCGGTCATTCTTCACGCTCCAAAGTCAGTTCCAGCATATCCCGATTAGAATATACATGGGGATTATCCTCAACTATGGGCGACTCAATTGCAATATGCAGCATAGCGGCAGCCACACGAGCCGCTTCAATCGGTCGATAATCCCAGTTTTCGGGCACAATCGGTTTGACAATCTTAAATGCACGCTGCGCTAGACCTTCCCCCAACCGACTATCTTGATGCTCCCCCATCAACAGTGACGGTTGAAACAGCGAAATTTGCTCAAAACCTAACAACGCGACAGAGCGTTCTAGTTCCCCTTTCACTCGATTATAAAAAATACGTGAGTTGGGTTTTGCACCCGTCGCAGACAGCAGCAAATAATGTTTTACGCCTTGCGTTTGACACTCTTCAGCAAAGCTCAGGTTGTAGCCGTAATCGATTGCTCGAAACCGCTCCTTGCTCCCCGCCTGTTTCTGGGTTGTACCCAAGGTGCTAAACGCATCTGCGCCTCTCAACTCCAACGCACCAAGTGCCTGTGACAATTCGGCAAAATCGGGCACAACAATCTCAGTCACGCTCGCGTATGCTGTCGCAAGTGGACGACGACTCACACTATAAATCTGCTGATACTGCTGACAAGCAACCAATTGCTCTAATAACGCACGTCCTACCAAACCTGTAGAGCCGATTACAATTGCGCAGCGCTTTGACATCATTTGTCCTCTGTATTGATGGATTGCTGTGGTCTTTTCAAGATTTGACCTTGACTAGACCCCTATATTTCGGCAGAATTCGCCACTTGTTTATAGGTTGGTTCATCCGTTCGCGCATTGGCAAATTTGTACAATGCAATAACTGTGATGATTGGCCAGCCCAAACCCCAATTTTTCAAGGAGTGCACGAGTGGCCAACTCTGCCCAAGCTAAAAAACGCGCCCGTCAAAACGTTAAACAGCGTCAACACAACGCTAGCCTACGTTCAATGGTTCGCACCTACATCAAGAAAGTGAATGCAGCGATTGCGAGCAAAGACTACGATGCCGCAACCTCAGCATACAAGCAAGCTGTTCCTGTTATTGACCGTATGGCCGATAAAGGCATCATCCACAAAAACAAAGCTGCTCGTCATAAGAGCCGCCTGAATGCGCACGTTAAAGCACTCGCTGCTTAATCGTTCGCATGTGGAAAAAAGACCCGCCTTAATTAAGCGGGTTTTTTGTTATATCATCCATACACACTCATGACACCACCTTAAATGCCGCAATCGGCTGCTGATATAATTGCCCACGCCAAATCCAGTACAAGCGGGATGATTCAAAATCATCGCCTTCAAACCACATAAACACCCCTTCCATCATGGCTGGCCAATCCGCCCAAGTGATTGCGCGCTGACCCACCATCACTGCCAACAACGCCGCCAAAATCGTGTCATGACTCACAGCCAAGCTTAAGCGATGTGATCCTGTGGGCTGATATTGGTGCAACAGTGCCAAAATATCCAATACCCCTTGCTGTGGATCTTTCATACCAGGCAAATCATCTCGCAAGAACGCATTAATGAAACCTAATGGTCCATACTCACGAAACAGTGGCCCCGCCTGAGCCACGTCATGCACGAAACTGCCTGGTTCAACCAATAAAACATGCTGATCAATCGGCGTGATCGGGAACATCTGGCGAGTCTGACCTTGCAGCATTAGACTCGCCGTATCAACACAGCGCTGAATGGGACTGCTGAGACAACTGACGATTTCACGTCCCGTGCTGTCAAGCAAATGCTGCCCCCATGCCTGTGCTAATTGCCGTCCTTCATCAGTCAATGGCAAGGCATAACTGGCAAACCCCTGCCCTGCGACTTGCTCACGAATGGAATGCCGTGTCAACAACATCAGTGGCTGCTCAGCCGATGGCAGCACTGCCAAACTGCTAAGCATCTGCGGTGGTAATCCAAGCAGGTGTGTTGGGGTCATGCATACTCCTTGAGTCAACATCGTGCCGTGACACGCCATACTACAACAGCGAAAATCATACGATATTTTGCGAATCGATAGGGCAAAGCCCGTTCATTTGCGCTAGATCATGCTGAATTTATCGCCAAGCTGAGTTTTGATCAGCTTTTGTTGAATCAAATTGTACAAAAAACAGGATTGTTTTTCGTCATCAACTCACCCAAACTGACTTCATCTGGTTTTTTGTACTGTACAAAATGAAGCATATCGCAGTGATCGGGTCAGGGATTAGTGGATTGGCAACTGCATGGTTGTTACAACAATCGGGACAATATCACGTCACGCTGTTGGAAGCCGCCGACTATTTTGGTGGGCATTCCAATGCTGTTGATGTCAACTTAGACGGGATCACCTATCCTGTCGATACGGGATTTTTGGTCTTCAATCACAAGACCTATCCGAATCTCACGGCGCTATTTCAGCAACTCGGTGTCAAAATCAGCAACAGTGACATGAGTTTTGCGGTCTCGCTTGCACGTGGGCATGGCCGTACCCCATTGGAATGGGCAGGTGACAGTCTGAATGCCGTCTTTGCGCAGCGGCGTAACGTATTTAATCTGAAGTTCTGGCATATGCTGGCAGATATTATACGCTTTGGCCAACAAGCAGAGCGCTATCTTGCTGAGTCTAAGCGTGATGACCTAACGCTTGGTCAGCTCCTTGATCGACATGGGTATAGCCAAGCCTTTCAAACCTATTACTTATTGCCCATGGGTGCTGCGATTTGGTCAACTGCGGTACAGGATATTCGGCAGTTTCCAGCCAGTAGCTTTTTACATTTTTGTCTCAACCACGTCCTGCTTAGTCTACAGGGTCGGCCTCAATGGAAAACAGTGACAGGCTCTTCACGCCAGTATGTACAGCGCATCCTAGGAGATCTACCAGACTGTCGCCTACAGCATGCGGTCGTTGGCATTCAGCGGACTGAGGCGCATGTCAGCCTACAAATTCAAACCCCGAGTGGTTTGGTTGAGCATCTCACCGATCAAGTAGTCTTTGCCTGTCACTCTGATCAGACATTGGCAATCCTCGGACAACACGCTTCCGATGCGGAGCAGCAGATTCTCGCCGCGATTCGCTACGCGCCCAATCAGGCTTTTTTGCATACCGATACGCGCCAACTGCCACAACATCGAGGCATTTGGGCATCGTGGAACTATCTTTCTGATCCAAAACAGGATTTAAGCAAGCCTGTTGCCGTGACGTATTGGCTGAATCGACTACAACCTTTGCCATTTCGGACTCCGCTGATGGTGACACTCAATCCTGTCACACCGATTGACCCTAGCACCATCATTCAAAAGTTCGATTATGCACACCCCCAAATGGATCGCGCTGCACTGGCCGCTCAACAGCAACTGCATACGATTCAAGGGGTAAACCGCTGTTACTTTGCGGGCGCATGGGGCAGCTTTGGTTTTCATGAAGATGGCTTAAAGTCGGCGATTCGCGTCGCACATCAACTGGGAGTCCAAACACCATGGCCAGCCGACCTATCCTAGCTGATCTCCGTTTGGATCGGTTACGCCAATACTGGCAACAGCCGATTGCAGAGCATCTGCACCTGATGTATGGCCATACCCTGCATCATCGTCGCGGCAAAATTCAGCATCAGTTTGTTTATCCTGTGTTCTATCTGCGTCTTGACCTGAGCCAGCCGTTACGTAGTGCAGGGCTATTTGGCTATAACCGTTGGCGTCCGATTGCTTTTTTTGAAAAAGATCATGGCAATGGTGTACAGCCGTTGTATGCGTGGTTCAAAGATCAATTGCAACTCGCGGGATTGGCTGATCAATTCGAATTGGGACGCTTGGAGCTCACCACACAGCCCAGAGTATTTGGCTATGTGTTTAATCCTGTGAGCTTTTGGGCTGCTTATGACACAGCAAAACAACTGCGGGTGGTGCTGTGTGAAGTCAACAATACTTTTGGCGTGCGCCTCAGTTATTTGCTGACTGCCAAAAACCTTGCGCCGATTGAATCCAAAGCTGTCCTAGCTGCGTATAAGCAATTACACGTTTCGCCATTCTTTGCGGTAAGGGGTCGGTATCAATTTCAGTTTGATCTCAACCCCACTCGGCAGCAGGTCAAGATTGATTACTTTGCAACCTCATCTGATCAATCCACACCTGATTTGGCAACGCGCGTCACGGTACAGGCGACACCCGCAACGCAAGCACACCTGTGCGCAAGCCTGACACGCTATGGATTCAGTACAGCGATGGTTGTACTCAGAATTCATTGGCAAGCACTCAAGCTTTGGCGCAAAGGGGCACGTTTTCACCGCTCGCCTGAGCCTCCACAACAGGACTTGTATTATGAATCAACCCGTTGATTTTTTTAAGACACCTACCTGCTCCAAACCACAGACGCGCCCTAGCCCGCTGTTTTTGTGGGGTCAGCCACCACTACTGCTACGCTTGCTGAGCAAAATCCAAGTGGGTGAGCTGCATCTGATTCTACCCGATGGTCAACATCAGGTTTATCGTGGACAGCATCTTGGACAACAGGCAGTCTTGCAACTGCATGATTTGCGCGCTTGTGACGCCATCATGCAACGGGCAGACATTGGCTTTGCTGAAAGCTATCGGGAAGGTTGGTTAGATTCACCTGATTTGCTGGCCTTACTAGAGCTGGCGCTGGCCAATGAAGCGCTATTGACGGATGCATTCTTGGGCAAGTGGTACGGCAAACTTTGGTATCGTTTCAAACACTGGCAAAATCGAAATACCAAAACCAATAGTCAAAAAAATATCCATGCTCACTATGATTTGGGCAATGATTTTTATCAGTTATGGCTTGACCGCAGCATGACTTATTCTGCTGCGTTATTTTCAGCACCAGATCAATCGCTTGAATCGGCACAAATCGCCAAATATGCCCGACTATTTGAGCAACTTCAGCTCCAATCAGGTGACCATGTCCTTGAAATTGGCTGTGGCTGGGGTGGATTTGCGGAGTATGCAGCGCGGCGCGGCGTTCGGGTCACAGGTGTTTCACTGTCACGTGAACAACTCAAATACGCCAATCAACG
>JAYXXU010000189.1:0-3088 GCA_036019135.1 Pseudomonadota bacterium
TGTATCAAGCCTATTTACACGGTCGAGCAATCTATCATCAAACCCATCAACGTTCTGCGCCAAAGGTGGTTTGCGCATGGTTTGATGAGCAGCCCAAAGCGATGCTGAGCGCAGTATGTGCAACAACAAATGATTTTGAGCAACAGCACCAAAAATTCATCAGCAAGCGCCAACGTTATTTAGAGGGATTGCCAGTCCGCAGGCAGGCTAGAATCATTGATCTTCCGCTCAGCTACAATCGAGAAAAACCGTTTAAATTTTATGAGCAATTTGGTCAAATTATTTTAAATGGTGCGCAGAGCTTACACCGTCAATATGCCATCACCGATCCTCAGAGCCAAAAGCAGATCAGTATTGGCTTGGTGCGTCTGGCGCATGTTAAAAATATTGTCGGGTTGGCGCGTGCCATCACCCAGCCGAAAGAATTTGACATGCCCACCAGTGAGGATGTGCATATTCATCTGTGTTGCTATCACGCGGCACAATTACTGGTATTGCGAAATCAAGTAGAACAGCAACTCGACCGTATCCTAAAACGTGATCCAAATGATCCCAACGGATTGTTTCAACATACAGCAATCCAAACGGCGTTGGCACGGAGTGACGCCAAACAACATATTTTTATTGTGTTGGCGACACCCGTGGCAGAGGTCGGGCGCGACCATGATTATGATTGGGCAATTGTTGAACCCTCGTCGATGCGCTCGATCATTCAGTTGGCGGGGCGCGTCTGGCGACATCGGCCAGATTTAGTGGCCGATCAGCCTAATATTTATTTGCTGCAAAAAAACTTACGCGCTTGTCAGGGCAAATCGGTGGTGTATTGCTATCCAGGCTTTGAAAGCCAAGAGAATCTGTTAAAAAAGCATGATCTTGATCAGCTGATGACACCAGCGCAGTTGAGCCGTGTGGATGCCCAGCCACGCATCCAGAGAAGCGCCACGCTTGATCCACAACGTAATCTTGCCGATTTAGAGCATCAGGTGTTACATCAGTTGCTTAATCCTCAATCTTTGAATGTGGTCAGTTCGTATTGGTCACAGGAGGCCAGTAGCAACCGTATTCACACGTTACTGCCGAGTATTACTCCATTTCGTGCACAGCCTACCGCACAAAACGAATGGATTGTCGTGCCTGATGCCGAGGATATTCAGGTCTACGATGCTGAGGAGATCAAGGCGCAGCGCGGCAAACATCAGGGTTTTGAAGGTGCAACCGAACAAACTGTCATTGAATATCAGGCTTGGCATTCGATGCAGCCACATATCAGTCCGTGGCTGGCACGATCATTAGACGGCGCACTACAGGATTTGCATGAGGTGCTACCCGATCTGTCTGATCGGCAGATGATCACCCGATTTAGTACGGTGACGCTGGCAAATGGGGAAGCTGAAAAAAACGGCTGGTATTTTAATGAGTGGCTGGGCTGCTGGCGGCGCTGAGGAAGCAACACCCAAGCATGCTGTGCCAATAGACACAGCATGCTTGGTCGAGCATAAGCCGCCTATGTGGCGGGCAACAATGGTACATTCAGCGTTAGCACGCCTAATATTTTCTAAGCCACCTTGGTGATGGTAAGCCAGTATACATCATTTACTCACATGGAATTAATTTTTTATTAGTACGACAAATATGGTTGACAATCTAGGAGGGAGGGGATATCTTAAAAACGTAGCCTAGAGCGTAGAGCTTTTCATTAGAGTAAAACCAAACCTAAAGGCTGCCTGCCGCGAGGCTTCTCATTAGAGCGTAGCGGCAGGGTAAAATGGGGTTGATATCTTTGGCGAGAAAATCAGCCTCATTTTACCATCCAAACCTTTTAATTCCAATCGGCTTGATAAAAAACATGGCGACGCAAAATGACGTATCTCTTCATTTGATTGTTGTTTTGTCGCTTCACTTGCAGCGATGATTTAAATTGAAGCTGCGCGGTCTACATTTTTGGGCTGACGGCTAAGGCTATCAGCCCTTTTTTTATTACACAAACAAAGGAGAGTACGATGCAAGACTGTGATGTCTCACAAGAGGATGTACGACAAGCGATCAATCGCTTTCTTGCATCGCTGTATGACAAAAAAACGGAGAAAGAGCAAAAGCAACTCGACGCTGCACTGGAAAAAAAAGCGCTAGAAGAAGTCAGCGTATTGCAAAACACCCTTGCCGATGCAAAAGCCAAGTATTCACTTGATACATGGATGAAAGATGCAGCAGAGCGTATGGCGCAACAGTTAAAGTTTGGTACGCATATCTCGAAAGGGGTGCATCCAGATTCTAAAGGCGATAATGTCAATTTTAAGCCAAGACATGCCTTGCCTGATGGCCTAGTCGGCTCACAATCTATTCATGCCGCTCTACTTGATGCCAACGGTAATGCTGCGGCCTTACCACTAGCGAGTTTTTTTGACCACCCGATTCATGCCGAAAATCCTCAACTTAAAATTCGACATCTGATTGAACAGCGTCATCCTGCGCTACAATATGCTTTGGCAACTGATCCAAACCAATCGGCAAGCTACTTTCAAGCATTTCAGGCGGCACTCAATAGCCAAATCGACACGCCCGCCAGCCATGAGCGTAACAAGCAATTATTATGGCCAATCCAAGACACCTCCCACTATCATACTGTGATTCCGCTGTATCCAGCAGTGTTGACCCATCAGCTTTTTCAATCACTCAATCAGCTACGTTACTCCGAAAGTAACAAGCAAGCGCGCGATAATCGCTTTAAAAAAGGCGTTGAACAACGTGCTTACTTAAGCATCCGTGACCTCGCCACGGTGCAGTTAGGCGGAACTAAGCCGCAAAATATTAGCCAATTGACCAGCCGACAGAGCGGGCGCAACTACTTGCTACCTTCTTTGCCACCACAGTTTAAGCAAGAGTATCTGGTGCAGTTAAAGCATTCGGACAGCAGCCTGTTTAACGCATCGCTGGCTCACTATTGCCGTGAACCCCTGAAAGCACTATTTGAAGTTGTCCCAGCAACAACCTACACATTAGCTATTCGAGACAAACGTAAAGCTGCAATTGATGAAATCTTGTTTTTGGTTGTGTTGGTCGCTGAGCAATTTCAACAGCGCCCAGCAGG
>JAYXXU010000190.1:0-18983 GCA_036019135.1 Pseudomonadota bacterium
TGGGTATCAATCCCTGCACGCTGGCAGATCAGTGCAAACTCATTCATCAGTGCGATATTCACATCGCGTTGGGTATTTTCGAGGATTTTGGCCGCTTCGGCCACTTTAATCGAACTGGCTTCATGCACGCCCGCAGTAATAATCAATTGATATAGCGCTGACACATCGGCAAGGGTTGCTTCATCTTGACCTGCAACGATTTTGACAATAGAAGCCAATGGACGTTGTTTATCACCAGGGTTGATCCGTTCAGGTGAGTAGCCAAGTCGAAAATGTTTACCTGACGCCCGTAAAATCGGTTCACATACCTCCTCAGTGACACCAGGGTAAACCGTGGACTCAAAAATCACCGTTGCACCATCCGCCATGTGTTGTGCAATTAGGCGGCTGGCTGATTCAACAGGCGAGAGGTCGGGTAGCTTGGCATTGCTAATCGGAGTAGGGACAGCAGTAATAATAAAATCTGCCTGAGCCAGTGCCTGTGGTTGATCTGTGAACTGGATGTGATTGGCTGCCGCAAACAAATCTTGCGTCATTTCACCTGTTGGATCAATGCCCTGTTGGTAGGCATTGATCTTGTCTGTATTAATATCAAAACCAATGGTGTGCATGACACGCCCAAACGCCAAGGCCAAAGGGAGGCCAACGTAGCCAAGGCCGACGATGGCTACAGTGCGATTTTGGATGGCTGAGGTCATGTGTCACCTGTATGCGTGAGAAGACAGCAAACATGCCGTTTGGCGTATGTTCAGCATTAAGAGGGTTTTGCGTGACGGTTTTATGACGTTGTGGTCGCAATACGCGGGAATGTTTGCGGTTGGGGTGATCTTCGATTTTTTGGTGTGAGGCACCTAAGCCAAGGTGTTAATATTTTTTTCTGTTTGAGTTTTACCCTTGATCAGGGTATGTTTGGTTTAGTCGTTGGGTGGCAATAGAATGATTGCTGCCAAGATTAAGCGTTGGCAGGACACACATCGTGATGACAGCAACTTACGTATCAAAAGCGCTGTATATCTTGAGTTACATTTAACTATGAATGATCGTGCTATTTTTGAAGATGTCGCTGAAGGCAAAACAGACTCGTTATCATCATACCTTAAGTCAGGTGGTGATGCCAATCTTATGGATCATGAGTGGAATTGCCCAATAATTTTTCATGCGGTTTTAGTGGGAAATCTTAGTGCCGTTCAAAAGCTGATTGAGTCTGGTGCAAATGTAAATTTTATAGCGCAAGAACCAGGCTCTAACATACTTGCAGAAACAGTTCTATCTCTTGCTATGCAATGCCGCCATCTAATGGATTTTGAAAAATTTGACCCCATTGTTCAGTTGTTACAAAAACACGGCGCTAAAGATGAAATATGACAAGTCGTTCAAGCGGACAGTCTTCAACGGCTCAGCTTTTCAGCTTAGCGCCGTTTCTCGCTTTGCGCTTCACTCTGCCCCTTAGCTCTACGTTAGGTCTGTTCACATTTCAGATTGGCATTCATAGAGAATACGCAATAAGACGGACAAAATCTTGCTTGGTAGAGATCGACCCATCTGGATGCGTCGCAGTATGAGCGTTCACTCACTTCAACAACGCCTTTAAATTCGCCAGATAGTTTTCAGCTTGTTTTTTCGGATCAACGTTGTTCAGCTTGGCTTTTTTCTTGCCAGACCACTCCAACTCATCCAGCGGCAACTCATCCAAAAACCGACTCGGCGTGGTATGCCGCATCTGCCCACCGGCCTTACGCTGCTCTGCCAAAGTCAGCGTCAAACCCTGCCGCGCACGAGTAATCCCCACATACATCAATCGCCGCTCTTCCTCGACCGTATCGGCTGCAATAGAGTTGCGATGCGGCAGCATGTCCTCTTCCAAGCCCATGATATACACATACGGAAACTCCAAGCCTTTGGCCGCATGCAAGGTCATCAGATTGACCTTATCGGTGTCTTGTTCTTCTTGCTGCTGGTCGAGCAGATCAAGCAAGACCAGCTTACGAATTACACTTTCGATGTTGCGTTCATTTTCGTCGTCGGCGCGATTGATCAGGTTCTGGATGCTGGTCAGCAAGGTCTCGACGTTATCCAGCTTGTTTTTTTCAGCTTGTGGGGTGGCCGCTTGCTCCTTGATATAGTCGATATAACCGGCTTCGTTGATCATCTGCCGCACCAACGGCACAGGTTCACTGTGGTCATGCAGTGCACGGGTAAAGGTGTCGATAAAATTGGCAAACTCATGCAATTGCGCGGCGGCTTTCTTCGGCATCGCCATGCCGAGTCGTAAATCACCAGAGGCCATGAGCAGCGAAATGCTATATTCCTGCGCAAATAAACCCAGTTTTTCCAGTGTCGCAGGCCCAATCGCCCGTTTTGGGGTGTTAATGATCCGCAGGAACGCACTGTCATCATCAGGGTTAATGATCAGGCGCAGATAGCTCATGATGTCTTTGATTTCGGCACGCGCAAAAAACGATGTCCCACCAGATAATTTATACGGAATTTGCATCTGGCGAAGTTGGGTTTCCAGTACGCGTGCCTGAAAGTTGCCGCGATACAGCACCGCATAATCCTGCCACGTTTTGCCATTCATCAGCTTGTGGCTCATGATGTCGTGGGTAATCCGTTCGGCCTCATCGTCGTCATTGCGGCAGGTAATCACCCGAATCGCGTCGCCGTGACCTTTGTCTGACCAGAGCTTTTTTTCAAATAAATGCGGATTGTTGGTAATGACCGAGTTGGCCGCTTTCAAAATCCGCGTGGTCGAGCGGTAGTTTTGCTCTAGCTTAATCACTTTAAGCTGTGGAAAATCCTCACCCAGCAGCGCCATATTTTCAGGTTTTGCGCCCCGCCATGCATAAATCGACTGATCATCGTCACCAACTGCGGTAAACCGTGCTTGCACCCCGACCAGCAGTTTCACCAGCATATATTGTGCGGTGTTGGTGTCTTGATACTCATCGACCAGCAAGTAGCGCACGCGGTTTTGCCATTTGTCGCGCAGCTCCAGATTGTCTTGCAGCAGGCGGGCGGGCAACACGATCAAATCATCAAAATCCACTGCGTTATACGCGCGAATATTGCGTTCATACAGTTCGTACAGGTGGGCAAGTTGTAGATCTTCGTTGGTTTCGCAGGTGCTGATTGCTTGCGGCGGTAGAATCAGATCATTTTTCCAGTCAGAAATTTTACGAATCGCTTTATTGATCAGTTCTTTGCTTTCTGCGCCGCTCAGGTTGTCGCGCTGCATCAGATCCATCAGCAGGCGTTTGGAATCGTCGCCGTCCATGATCGAGAAGTTATTTTTGAGGGGTGTGTGCTTCAGTTCAAAGCGTAAAAAATTCAGGCCAAAATTGTGAAACGTCGAGACGGTCAGCCCTTTAAGCTGGTCGCTGGGTAGCAGTTTGCCGACCCGCTCTTTCATTTCGCGGGCAGCTTTATTGGTAAAGGTCATCGCCACGATGCGATGCGCGGGCATATTGCAGTTTTGGATCAGGTGGGCAATCTTACGTGTGATCACGGCGGTTTTGCCTGAGCCTGCGCCCGCCAGCACCAGCAGCGGCCCTGTGGTGTACAGCATCGCGTCGTGTTGGCTGGGGTTTAACGGGGGCAGTTTTGCTGTGTAGCCGCTCATCGGTGCATCTCCTGATCAGCGGCATAGTATAGTGACTTGGATGGCTGCTGCCTATCGCGACAGCCAGCGGTCGTTAAGGTTGTTGGTCAGGGTCACGTCGCCATGTTTGTGAGCGGTTAAACACGCCAGCTCCGATAATTTTCCCTCTCAGTGTGATGATCCGTCTATCCCGACTGAGCTTGACATCACCAGCATAGATTCTGCCATTAAGTGGATCAATCACATAGCCTCGATTAAACAGATTTGGATTATCGGGGTTGGCTTGTAGATTCCAAAGAATCGGCATGCCAACGACCTGACGATCCGTAAAGGGTTTAGGGCAATTTTGGCATTTTTCAATTGGCGTGTAGTTGGGGCGAGGAAAAAGTTCACGTACCGTACCGACATACTTGCCTGTTGCATCTTTGCTGATCTGGATACGCGCGGCAGCAAAGCCAGTCACATCGTCAATCGTACGCCAGAAACCGATAATATCGTCCGATGTTGGTGAGGCTTGTGGATGAGATGTTGGTGTGGCCTGCGCGTTAACCGATAGACCTGTGCATAATAGGATTGCCAAAAGAAAATAGCTGTATTGGGTAAGCGACCACATGCGATTCAGTAACATGGTTCATGTCCTTGAGCATTGTTATAAAAAGGCCGCGCTAGTTTAGCGCCTAATCCCATCTGAGCCGCAAGTCTGATTCCGATGAAGCGTGGTAATTCTTTGACTGTGCCAGATGAGATTGACCTAGATATGGCTCTTGGGCAATTAGCTCGGCTCTTGATACAGATCACACAGCGGTTTCACCTCTGTGGCTTTGCGATAAGTAAAGCTGCTTCCGCCATTTGGCATGCCGTCAATCGCTTGGAATAGCGTCAGTTCAGTGGCCGACAGGGCTTTGATCTCAAGTGTGCCGACAGGTTGGCCATCTGCATTCAGTGCAATCGTTTGATCGCTGAGACTGTATTGGGTAGTTTCTGGGTCGGCGCTAGAATCGCTTTGACCTTGAGCATAGCATTCAAATGAATGCACAGTGGCGGTATCTGCCGTGAATTCAACTACATTAGCAATACCGCTTTTGAGTGGAACCATTGCCCAGATGCCGTGTAGAGCGTTGCTATTGGCATGGCTGAGGCTGGTGAAGGCAAAACTGAACACCAGTAACGTGAGAGATTGCTTACGCATGAGAGATACTCCAATCCTATGGGAGAAATAAAACATCCTAACTTTCAGGTCATAATCATGACCAAACTGCTAACCGTTGTGCTAATGATGCAAAAACTACACCCAAAACACGCCCCACTGTTAACGGCCTTGATTATGTCATTGATGATGGGGTTTTTGATGTCCGGCCTAGTCACGTTTTTTAATAAAGGGCTGGTGGATGGCTTTGTCAATATTTGGCTGCATGCATTTGTGAAAGTCTGGCCGATTGCGTTTGCCCTGTTATTTGTGCTGCGCCCGTTGGTCATGCGCTTGGTTGCCAAGCTTACTTTGCCGCCATCGCAGCCCTAAACTCGATTCATGCTAAGCAACATTCAGCTAAGCTAAGCCTGAAGGCAGTATGGCTGTATCAGGTCTTTTAACCACTGCATTATCAGGCTGAGCCGTCGCGGCAAATACTCTCGAGACGGATAAATCAGATTGATCGGCAGCGGTGCGCTGGTGGTGTTGGCTAAGATTTCAATCAATTGCCCGCTGTCGAGCAGGGCTTGTACGTCAAAACGTGGCACTTGAATGATGCCAAAACCCGCCAAAGCTGCACTGATATAGGCTTCTGTATTATTGACGCTGATTTGATACAGCATGGACAGGCGATGCATGCTGTGATCCTGGGGATTTTGATAGTCAAAGGTGCTGTATGGTGTCGTCGTACTGCTGTAATGCACCATGTAGTGTTGTGTGAGTTGATCTAAGGTATAGGGCTGGCCGTAGCGTTGCACATAACTGGGGCTGACACAGTTGATCATGGCCAATTGCCCAATCGGTTTGGCGATCAGGCGGTTGTTGGCTAATGCGCCTACTCGTAATAAGCAATCAAAACCTGCCTGTACGATATCGGTCTGATGGTCGCTGCTGCTGACATGCACTTGTAGCATCGGATGCTGCTGTAGCAAGCTGGGCAGGGCGGGAATCACCAGTTGATGCGCGATGCGGCATGGCATATCGATTTTAATCAAGCCTTGCAGATCCTCGCCATGTGGCCGAATCATCTGCTCAAGGGTCTCAAAGTGCAGCAACAGGCTTTCACATTCGGGCAATAGTCGCTCACCATCAGGCGTGATCGAGACACGGCGGGTGGTGCGTTGCAGTAGCTTGACCCCAAAATACTGCTCCAGTTGTTGAATCGCATAGGAGACGGTCGCGCGGGGTAGGCCAAGCTGGTTAGCAGCCTGTTGAAAACTGTGTAACTGAGCGACTTTCATAAAAATTTGTAGCTGAGTCAGCCGATCAATCATGCCGTTGCCCTGATGGAGGAAGTGCGATTATCCAAGATTCTGGTTAATAAAATCAAAAATAGCGACTTTATCCAAGCAGGGGTTACAAATTAGTCTGTATGAACCCAAATATCTCCACAAGAGTGAACAACATGTCGCAACATCAATTAGCTGGTAAAGTCGTTTTGGTTGCTGGCGGTGCAAAAAACCTTGGTGGTTTGATCAGCCGTCAGTTGGCCGCACAGGGCGCAAAGATCGCTGTGCATTACAACAGCGATGTCACACAAGCCGCAGCCAATCAGACGGTACAAGACATCATCGCAGCGGGTGGAGAGGCATTTGCGATTCAGGGCGATTTGACCCAAGTGGCAATGGTACAGCAGGTATTTGCTGCGACTAAGGCACAGTTTGGTGGGATTGATATTGCGATTAATACCGTCGGTAAAGTGCTGAAAAAACCCTTCGTCGACACTACCGAAGCGGATTACGATGAAATGGCAGCGGTGAACTCCAAATCTGCATATTTCTTTATCCAAGAAGCAGGCAAGCATCTGAATAACAATGGTAAAATTTGCACGATTGTCACCTCGTTACTGGCGGCTTATACAGGGTTGTATTCGACCTACGAAGGTATGAAAGCGCCGGTTGAGCACTTCACCCGTGCGGCGTCTAAGGAGTTTGGTGAGCGTGGGATTTCGGTCACGGCAGTTGCCCCAGGCCCGATGGATACGCCGTTCTTTTATGGTCAAGAATCGGCTGAAGCTGTGGCTTATCACAAATCAGCTTCTGCCTTGGGTGGTTTGACCCAGATTGAAGATATTGCCGCGTTGGTCAAGTTCTTAGTGTCCGAAGGCTGGTGGATCACAGGACAGACGATTTTCGCCAATGGCGGTTATACGACACGTTAACATGCGTACTTTAATCATCATCATCTGCGGCATGCTGTGTGTGGGGTTGTTGGCAGGCGTATCGCGTCTGCTGCGTGACAGCCTTAACCCACCATGGTTGCTGTATGGATCTATTGGTGTGTGGTTGCTGTTCTCGCTGTGGAATTTGCGGGTTGGTATGAGTCATGGTTATACGCTGCTGCAAGAGTTGCCATTTTTACTGTTGAATTTTGGCGTGCCTGTGCTGTTTGCGCTATGGTTGCATACTCGACATCATGCCGCATGATCGGCTACATGATAGTCGTTGGGTGAGTGTCCATCTATGGTGCTCAGCCAACTGCTGTTTAATTGAACGAGGAGCTACTGATCAACGGGTTGTGGATACAGCAGCCGCATATGCGGGTAGGGAATCTCGATATTGGCCTCATTGAGCGCGCTTTTGATTTCTTCAATCACTTGCTCACAAATGATCGGTAGTCGCTCAATCATCTCGGGTGACAACCAAAAACGCACCAATAAAATCACCCCAAAGTCACCCAAGGCTTTGGTGGTGATCATCGGTTCTGGCGTGTGCAAGATCTGCTCAAAATCTGCCAAACGAGCGGTAATCACCTCGCGTGCCTGTGTCACGGATTCGGCATAACCAATCCGACATTCGATATCAAAACGACTCAGCGGACGAGCTGTGAGGTTGACCAAGACAGACGATGCAACCGTCTGATTCGGAATGATGACAGAGATATTGTCACGGGTTTTGAGATGGGTGGTACGCAGGGCGATGCGGATAATTTTGCCTTCGTTATTATTGATTCTGACCCAATCACCAATCCGAAAAGGCCGCTCCATCAAAATGGTAATGCCTGCAATAAAGTTGGCCAAGGTGGATTGTGCAGCAAAGCCGACCGCCAAACCGACAATCCCCAAGCCAGCCACGATAGACACAATATTAAAGCCAAACTGCGCCAAGACGGCTGCAAATCCCAACACCACAATCATCACAGAGAGAATATTGCGTAGCAGTTGCTCAATTGCTTGTTCAAGGTGAAAGCGTCGTAACGCCTTGCCCAAAAAACGAATCGTAATCACCCAGAACACGTAAAACACAAGAGAGGCAATGGCCGCACGAGCAAACGCTTGAATGGATGCGGGTTGCATGCCTGCTTGTGACAATACTGCAATCACCACTGCCAATAGCCAAAAAAAACGCAACGCTTGACGACAGGCAGTAAACCAGTCGGCATGTAGATTCACGCGTTGTTCGATCAGTTGCAATGCGCGTCGGAGTCCGACATAAATCAAGCTGAACACTGTAATTAAAATCAGGGTGACGACAAATTTGCTCAGCAACAAGGCGCCAATTTGTGTCCAGTCGATCTGCTGTTGTACGGGTGCGCCAACGGTATAAAACATGCTATCGGCAAAGGCTTGGCTGAGTTGTTCTAAAAAATTGCTCATCGCTTGGCTCGGACAGAGATGATTATAGTGGGACAGGATGCAGTGTAAACGATAGGTGAGGCGGAATCAGACGTTTGTTTTGTTGCCTTATTGCAGATCATGCGTGTGATTGCTCAGACGAATCGTATCAAATCAGTTGTCTTTGCGCGGTGATCACACTAGGCTGACGTTGCGGGTTTTGCAGTGTTCGGAGTGGTGATGTCAACATCTGTTCCTTATCTACAGCCTGAAGATCGGGTTGTGCTGTTTGATGGTGTGTGCGTGCTATGTCATGGCTGGACGACGTTTTTATTGCGTTATGACACGCAAGTGCGCTTTAAGCTGTGTAGCGTGCAGTCGGTACAAGGTCAGGCGATTTTGGCGCATTTTGGCTATCCAACGGATTATTTCGAGACCATGCTGTATGTCGAGGCAGGTCAAGCATTTGAGAAGACCGATGCTTTCCTGCGCATCATGGCGCAGTTGCCCCGTCCTTGGCGTTGGCTGCGCATCATGCGCTGGTGTCCACGGCTGATTCGGGACTGGTTGTATGATCGGATCGCGCGTAATCGCTATCGCTTGTTTGGGCAATATCAACACTGCGTACTGCCTTCATCTGAGAATCGCACACGGTTTATTGATCATGTCTGATGGAATGTTAGCGCGTTGTACACTTGGCTTTATATTTATTTATCATGGCCTTGTACCAAAAATTTTGTTTTTAAGTCAGACTGAATTGGCAATGAATCGGGCGCATGGTTTTTTAGGTGTTGCGCCTGAGCGTATCGCCCTGATGGGCGGTGTTGCCGAAATTATATTGGGGCTGTTGATTGTGTTTTATCAACGGGCGATCTGGCCAGTGGCGCTGGCCATGCTAGGGCTGGTGTTGTTACTGCTGGATGTAATGCTGGTGATGCCCCAGTTGCTGGTTGAGGCGTTTAATCCTGTGACGATCAATATCGCAGGATTGGTGCTGGGTTGGATCGCATGGCGTGAGTGGCATCGCAATGGATTGGGCGTTCGGTAGATGAGGAGGTGTTGCTTGCTGGCTTTATCTACATTGATGCAGCACATTTGCAGTGTACAGAAAGCTGGCAAATGTGCTGGTACGATTGATAGCGGCAGTCTTGTGATTACAAACCTGTGCCGACATTGACCGTGGCTGTTACAGGACGTTTGCTCTCCGTACTGGCACAGCCAGTTGCACCGATGAACACCCCAAGGGTGAATAGGGTGATGAATACCTTAGTCATTGATCAGATCCATTTGTTTGGCCATTTGATATAGGCCACTTGAACGGTTGCCTGTGCGACAGAACATCAAAATCGGTTTGGGCAGTTCATTGTAGTGACGTGCAAAAACCTCAATATCAAACTGTGTGACTTGATTAGGTACAATCGGCTGAAATACATAGTGTAAGCCTGCCGCCCGAGCAGCATCTTCGATCTGGGCACTGGTCGGCTGATCCGCACCACCTTCCAAATCAGGACGATTGTTAATCACCGAACGAAAGCCTTTTTCGGCGACCTCGGACATTTGGTTGGGGAGTAGCTGTCCCGCAAATCCAACGTGTTGTGACATAATCATACTCCCTAGAGATAATATTCTGGTGGTTGCTGGGCACGCAGCGATTGTACCGCAGCCAATGGGGTCAAAAACACCTGTCCACTCAGGTGTAGCAGCAACGGTGAGCGTTGCAACGCATCATACACAGGCCCTTTCACCTCAGCGAGGTGCAGCTTAATCGCCCGCGTTTGTAGCTGTCGATTGAGTGTTTGTAGCATCTGTTGTGCCGCCAAATCAATATGATTGACAGCACTTAAAATGAGTACCACATGCTGTGTTTTGGGCTGCTGTTGACAGATTGCTTCAACCCGATGCGCTACTGCGCGACAGTTGCCAAAATACAGACTTTCATCGATCCGCAGCAGGAGAATTTCAGGATAAGTGACCGTGCTGTAGCGTTCGATATTCCTAAAATGCCCTGTATCTGCAATTTGACCAACCACTGCCAAATGAGGATGGCTGCTTTGCCAAAGTAGCCCCATAAAAGACAGCATTAAGCCCAACATCAAACCCACTTGTAGGCCAAGCATCACCACCCCTGCGGCGGTCGCCAGCCAGACCCATGCGTCCATCCGATCAGATTGCCACGCGAGTTTTAGGGTCTGAACATCAATCAAACTCCACACGGCGACAATGATTCCTGCGCCTAATACTGCCAAAGGCAAATGATAAAACCAACTGCTGAGCAGCAGCAGTACTAACAACATCACCAGCGCTGAGCCAACACCCGCCAGTGGCGTTTGAGCGCCAGCTTCGACATTAACCGCAGTGCGTGAAAATCCACCTGTGACAGGAAACCCCTGACTAAACGCACCTGCCACATTGGCATAACCCAGCCCAGACAGCTCACGGTTCGCATCGAAAATTTCGTGTCGTTTGAGCGCGAATTCTTGTGCGACAGATGCACTACTAATGAATGCAATCAGTGCGATCAGCCCTGCTGCTGGCAGTAGCTGTAACCCAATCGACAGGCTGGGCAAGGCAGGTAAGCTGAGTTGGGGCAGGCCAGAGGGAATGTCACCGACAATCGCCACGCCGTGACCTGCCAAGCCCCAATACGCCGTACAGAGTGTCGCGATGATCACCACCAATACAGGCACAAGCTTGGTCAACAGTGCTGCCGTTGTGGTCGAAAATCCGCGTCGTAAGAGCAGTGGATTCAAATAACGCCGATTCAGCAACAACAGTACAATTGCCATACTACCCAATAGCGCTGTTAAACCATGTAGCTCGGTCGCGTGCTGCCAAAAGCTACTGACCAAGTTGGGCAGGCGATCCCCTTGTAGTGGAATACCAAATAGGTGCTTGAGCTGGCTGAGGATAATCAACAGCGCTGCTCCACTGATAAAGCCTGAAACCACGCCACGACTCATAAACTGTGTCAGCCAGCCGAGCCGTAACCAACCTGCCAACACCAAAATTAGCCCTGTCATCAATCCCAGCAGTGCAGCAAAACTGGCATAGAGGGCAAGATTCTCAAGTAATTCTGGCGCTTGGGTCGCAAGGCTGCCCAAGGCTTGTGCGGTCATAATCGAGGTAATCGCCACAGGACCAATCGCTTGGGTGGCGCTTGCACCGATCCACGCGTAGACCAATACGGGAATGATCGCTGCATATAAGCCATACACAGGCGGCAATCCTGCCAGTAGGGCATAGCCAAGACTCTGTGGAATGACCAAAATCCCCACCACGACCCCCGCAATCAGATCATCACTCAGATGCTGGCGCGGATAGTGTTGTAGCCATGTCGGGAGCAAGCGCCGCAAAGAAATCATAGCTGATCCATCATGTTACACGTTGTTCAAGCCACCAGAATCCCCAAAACCCAACCAACATGGCCGCAACGAACAATAAGGCCAGCAGATTGCCGCTGGCAGCGGTGACCAACGCAGGGCCAGGGCATAAGCCTGCCAAGCCCCAGCCAGCGCCAAACGCCAGACTGCCACCGATCAACCGCCGATCAATCACAGTGCTGGTCGGCCAGTTGAAGGGATCACCACAGACACTTTGGCTGCGGCGCTTGGCGAACCAAAACGTCGGTAATCCGATCAAAATCGCTGCCGCCATGACCAGTGCTAGCGACGGATCCCATGCACCGCCTAAATCTAAAAAGGCCACTACTTTGGCGGGGTTGACCATTTCGGCGATGATCAGACCGACGCCAAACACCAGTCCTGATGACAGTGCCCAGAGATTTTTGAGGTGACTCGAAGTTGCGAGGGATTTGTTCATCTTAGCTGACTCCCAACAGATGACGCATCACAAAGACCGTGACAAATCCCATGGCCATAAAAGACAACGTGGCGGCCAATGAGCGCACAGACAGCCGTGATAAACCACAGACTCCATGTCCACTGGTACAACCTGACGCATAGCGGGTTCCAAAGCCAACCAATAGCCCCGCCACAACCAGCAGCAGGGGCGAAGCTACCATCTCAATCTCAGGCATCGGTGCAGCAACCACATACAACCAAGGTGCAATTAGTAGACCGACCAAAAAATACCAACGCCACGATTCTTGTCGGCCACTGGCTTGCAACAACCCACCGAAAATCCCACTAATTCCTGCAATCCGTCCAATGCCAAGGAACAAGATTGCTGCCGCAAGTCCAATCAATGTCCCACCGAGCAGGGCGCTCCATGGCGTAAAAGATGCCCAATCAATCATCATGGGGTTTCACTCCCATCTGGACAGAAACGTTCATACAACAGTTGTAAAATCGCGAGCGCGTCTTCGCTGGCGATCTGATAGTAGATTTGCTTGCCTGCACGACGGGTGCTCACTAGACCTTCTTGACGTAGCACTCCCAGTTGTTGTGAGAGGCTGGGTTGGCCTAGGCCAATCAATTGCTCGAGTTCACTGACGCAATATTCGCCTTGCGATAACTGACACAGCAGCAACAGTCGGTCAGGGTGGGATAGGACTTTAAGTAAGCCACTGGCGCGCTGCGCTGCTGCTTGCATCTGCATGATGTTGGGCGGCATGCCAGTGGGGGCAGATAAAGGCATCTCGGTCGTGGTCATGATGGGTTAGCCAATAACGTGATTAATGTGTACATATTAGCGCTTGACATTATGTTGGTCAATATATTAAAAAATTATATATTGTTTGGTGCTTTGACCCTCACGGTGATCCCCAAACCCTAGCACGCAGCCCTATAGGAGTTGATCTAATGTCCAAGATGCAGGTTGAGTCGTTCTTAGATTCCGATACAGAGACTTTTACCCATGTGGTGTATGCAGGTCAACACACCGCGTGCGCAATCATCGATCCTGTCTTGGATTTTGATCCCAAGTCAGGGTGTACCAGTACCACGTCGGCTGATCGAGTGATTGCGTTTGTTCAGCAACAACAGCTTGAGGTGACATGGATTATTGAAACCCATGCCCATGCCGACCACCTGTCAGCCGCACCGTATCTGCGTAGTCAGTTGGGCGGCAAAGTCGCGATTGGTCAGCCGATTGACCGTGTACAACAGGTCTTTAAGCAACTGTTTAATCTCGAATCGACCTTTCACACCGATGGCAGCCAGTTTGACCATTTGTTCGCAGCAGGTGATCAGTTCCAGATCGGCGAGTTGAATGCTACCGTGATGCATGTACCGGGTCACACGCCTGCGGACATGGCCTATCAGATCGAAGATGCGGTGTTTGTCGGCGATACAATTTTTATGCCAGATGTTGGGACAGCGCGCTGTGATTTTCCTGGTGGAGATGCTCATCAGTTGTATCATTCGATCCAGCAGTTGTTGGCGTTGCCACCAGCCACCCGTTTATATTTGTGCCATGACTACCCACCACAAGGGCGTGTGCATCAAGCGATGACGACAGTTGCCGCCCAAAAGCAATCCAATATTCATGTGCATGATGGGATTACCGAGGCAGAGTTTGTACAGATGCGTACTCAGCGTGATGCAACCTTAGCCATGCCTAGGCTGATTTTGCCATCAGTGCAGATCAATATTCGGGCAGGGGCATTTCCACCCGCAGAGGACAATGGTGTGCATTACCTCAAAATCCCATTGAATGTCATGGCACAACATTGAACGATTGCTGATTAAAAAAAGCCTTCCCCATTTTGTGGCAGCTTCTGGCATTATGGGGAGACATGAGCAGTGTGGATGCACAATAATGGCGCATACAGTTGAACCGTTGATTCTCAAAAGTCAGGATGACACATTAGGGGCAGATTTTTATCGTCCCGCACGGGGGCGTAGGCCACCTGTGATTATTATGGCGCATGGTTTTGCGGCAGAGCGCAAATTTGCACTCCCCAAATTCGCCGCAGCATTTGCCGAAGCAGGCTATGCAGTGGTGCTGTTTGATTATCGTGGGTTTGGGGGCTCGACTGGCAAACCACGGGAACTGGTATCAGCCAGTCATCATGTGGAAGACTGGAAGGCCGTGGTAAACCAAATTAAAAAACGCAAAGATGTGGATGTCAAAAAAATCGTGCTGTGGGGCACTTCATTTAGTGGCGGGCATGTGTTGACCACTGCGGCGCGTGAGCGTGGTATCAAGGCTGTGATTGCCCAAGTGCCACATGTCGATGGTCTGGCCAGCAGCTTGTTGTATCCCAAACATCTGTTGCCACAAGTCAGCATTTTGGCTGCCAAGGACTTTGCAGGCTCAAAGATTGGGCGTGATCCCGTCCGAATTCCTGTGATCGCATCTAGTGGGGTGCGTTGTTTGGCTGAATCAGATTGCTACGATGGCTATCGCAGTATGATTCCTGAAGGCTCGTCATGGATGGGGTTAGTGCCTGCACGGATTTTGTTGACCATCACCCAATATCGTCCGATCAAAGAAGTCGGCAAAATTAAATGTCCCGTCTTGGTGATCGCTGCCAAAAATGACTCCTTGATTCCGATTCAGGCCGTGCGCGCCACCGTCGATAAAATCAAACAGGTCGAGTTCTACGAATGGCCAATGGGGCATTTTGAACCTTATCAAGGCAAGTGGTTTGATGAAAATATCAAAGCACAATTGGCCTTTTTAAAGACACAACTGGGTTAAATCCACGAGGAGGGGGCGAGCATGCTGATTGTGTGTCCACAGTGCTGGACAAAAAATCGGTTTCCAGATGAACGTTTGGGCGAGCAGCCCAGTTGCGGACGTTGTCAGGCCAAATTACTGCCTACCTATCCGATTGCGCTGAATGATCAGACCTTTGACTATTATCTGCAAAACACTGATCTGCCGATTGTGGTGGATTTTTGGGCAGAATGGTGTGGTCCTTGTCAGATGATGGCGCCACAGTTTGCACAAGCGGCTGCACAAATGCCGCTTGTGCGATTTGTCAAAGTCGATACAGAGCAGGCCAGACAAGTCAGCGCCCAACATGCCATCCGTAGCATTCCAACGCTAATGCTGTTTCAGGGCGGACGGGAAGTTGCAAGACAGTCAGGTGCAATGCGTGCACCACAGTTGTTGGCTTGGCTGAAACAAGCCATCGGTTAGTTGGTGTAAAGTGACAGAAGGCATCGGTTAGATGCCTTTTTTGTTGATCTGGCCTATAGAGTATGCAATTTTGCCAGTTGGGGTAACCAAGGTTGGTTGTAACGCCGAATGGGAATGGATTCCATGCGCAATTTATTGGATATTAAATACAGTGAAACCGCAGCACTGTTGATGTTGCTGCTGGCCTTTCAGATGCTGAGCTATATTGTTTGGGGCTTTTACAGTACGTCTCATCCCGTGTATCAACATTTTGTGGATGCTGATGTATTTCGGTGGATGTTGACGCCGAATATCTGTGCGACGCTGTTGGCCTTTGGCTGGATTATCCTATGTTTGATTAAACGCCATCAAACCGATTGGCAAAATGTGCTGATGATTGGTGCAGTGTCGATTTATGTGGTGACAATGGTGTTTGCCGGCTATGTCAGTGGTTTGTTTGCCATGTCGTTGGGGGTGGTATTGGCGGGTACGCCGTTTGTAGGGATGATCATGCTGCCTGCACGGGTTGTGCTGAGTGCAGTAAGTCTGGCTGCAATCGTCTTGTCTTTTTTAGCATATCTAACTGTCAAAGGAGACTTGCCTTATGCGCCATTATTTCAGCAGCAATTGCTAGGTCAATCATCAGATTACACGGCTTTTTATTTTGTGAGTCAGATTTATTTTATTTCGCCTTTTTTGATTTCAGTGATTGTGCTGTCCAATGATTTTTTAAAACAATGGCGCAGTCGAGAGGCTCAAATTCGTCATTTAAGCGAGACTGACCCACTGACACAATTGTATAACCGACGCACTGCCCAAACCTATTTAGCCAAATTGATGGCGCAGTCGGATGGTCATCCTGTTGCCGTGATTTTGATGGATTTAGATTTTTTTAAAAAAATTAATGACACACATGGACATCTGGTGGGTGATCGGGTCTTGAAAGAAGTTGCGGCTGCGGTGCGTGGCAGCTTACGCAAAAATGACTTGATTGCACGATTTGGTGGTGAGGAATTCTTGTTGATTTTAGATGGGATGACTTGCCAAACTGCCAAAAAAGTCGCTGAGCGTTGCCGCCGTTTGGTGCAAGCCACCATCGTGCTGGATGATATGGGACAGCCGATTGCGTTAAGTGGGAGTTTTGGCGTGTCCTGCTTGCTCAGTGGTGAGCAGGCGTCGATGGATGACTTATTGTGCGAGGCAGATGTTGCGCTGTATCAGGCCAAAGCCAATGGGCGGAATCAAGTGGTGGGGCATCTGTGTCCGAATGAGCGAATGGGTTTAACGCACCCTTCTGTCCGCCGTGTGAGTCAGCTTGAAATTGAGATTTGACCCGTCAATCACTGACACAAGTGTGAGGATTAATATCTGACTGGCGGGTCATCGTATGTCTGTCAGGGCGGGTCGGTATGCTGCGGCTGGATATATTCACGCGCTGTATGATGCCGTTATCTTGCAGATGATGATCGGAAGGCAAAGCCATGCGCGTGTCATTGATGGTGGCTGAAACGATCACGCAGACCAAGGCTTTATTCAGCCTACATCGTTTGACCCATCATACCAAAGCCATGTTGTTGCTGATTGCTACCAGCTTGCAGATCATCGGTTACGCCTACTGGGCAATTTTTGTATCGTTGGTAGATACACTGAGTGTTTATGTTAATTTTGTAGAGTTGCGTCGATCATGGATGGTCAATGCGTGTGGTCTAATCCTATTACTACTCGCTGCTTTAGTGTATTTAAAATTTTTGGATCGTGAAAAAACTAGTTTTGGTTTTTTAGCATTGGTGGTCGTTGCCTATGTTGCGATGATGATATCGGGTGGATACAGTTCAGGACTGGCATCATTGCCTTTGGGTGTTGTGCTAACAGGGGCAACTTTCGTTGGTATTATCATGTTTCCCAGTCGTATTACTGTGCCTGTTTTTCTTGGTGCATTGATTGCGATTAGTACGCTGGCTTATTTAACAGCCACAAAAATTCTACCGTACGCCCCATTGTTTGTTGCGCGGACTGTGCAGGATGCAGACTATTTTGCATACACGCTGTTTTATTTTTTGAGCCAGTTCTATTTTATTTTGCCTTTTTTGTTGGTGGTGATGCTGGTATCTCATGAGTTTTTACAGCAGTGGCGTGAGCGAGAGGAGCGGATTCGACAGCTTAGTGAAATTGATCCGCTGACCCAGCTCTATAACCGTAGGATGATGCAAGAGCGCTTAACAGCATTACTCAATCGCCAAGAGTCTATTCCTGTTGCGGTGATTATTATTGATCTGGATTTTTTTAAGGTGATTAATGATACGCATGGACATCTTGCGGGTGATCGTGTGCTGCAACGCGTTGCTGAGGTGTTGCGAGGGGCATTGCGTCCGACCGATATTGCAGCACGTTTTGGGGGTGAGGAGTTTGTGTTGGTATTGGATGGCGTAACTTGTCACTCTGCCAAAAAAGTCGCAGAGCGTTGCCGTCGTTTGATTCAGTCTACTGTGGTGCTGAACGACATGGGGCAGCCGATTGCGCTGAGTGGTAGCGTGGGTGTTGCCTGTCAATGCTCAGGTACTGGCGGGTCAGTAGATCAGGTGTTTCGTGAGGCTGATGCAGCCTTGTATGCTGCCAAGCTAGGCGGACGCAATCGGGTGGTTGGACATGCTTGTCCCAATGAGCGTTTGGGACTGACTCACCCATCGGTTAGACGGGTGAGCGCCGAGATGTTGCAGGCTTCAGCACCAGATTAATTGGTTTTTTTCTTGGGTAACCATGCCCACAGCATCTGACATTGGATGGGTTCTTGGCCAGATTCATCAGTGACCGTGATGGGTACCAGTAGCTCGCCTTTTGGATTGTCTTGAATGAATTGTTGCTGCTCCACGCTCAAGCTAGCGACTGCGAGCAAGTTGCCTTTGGCAATGCGTTTGTAGTCGACATGCAGTGACTTGATCAGCATGATTCGATCATCGGGTACGTTGACACCGACCACAAAGCCAGTTGCAGTTTCGGCCAGTAGTGCCATCGCCGCTGCATGCACGCCTTTGATGTGGTTTTGCATATTGCGGCGGTTTTTGATGCTACAAATCACTTTGCTTGGGGTTACCAGTTCATAGCGAATGCCAGCAGTGCCGACCATCGGTACGACTTTGCCAAATGCAGTTGACAGCAGTGTAGCACGCACGCCTTCTGGCAGTTTGGCAGTGGCATTGACGATTTTCATCATGCGATTGGGTTTGCTCATGTGCTTAGTCCTTAAAGTTGTTAAATTGCAACGGCACACCAAATTGCTTTTCTTTCAAGAACGCCATGACTTGTTGCAAGGTGTCACGTTTCTTGTCCGTCACGCGAATTTTGTCGCCTTGGATTGAAGCCTGCGCTTTAATGCCACTTTCTTTAATGGCTTTATTAATTTTTTTGGCGGTCTCAGTGTCCAATCCGTCTTTGAGTTTGACGACTTGATGAATATATTTGCCAGACGCGCTAGGATCTTGGGCATCTAGGGCTTGCACATCGACTTTGCGTTTAAGCATGTGGTTTTCCAACATGGCGTAGACGTTTTCGACTTGCATTTCGTTTTCGCCAGTAATTTTGATTTCTTTGGCTTTTTCGTTCAGTTCAATTTTGACTTC
>JAYXXU010000191.1:0-1383 GCA_036019135.1 Pseudomonadota bacterium
GACCATGCTCACTCAAAATCGATTCGGGATGGAATTGTACCCCTTCAATGGGCAGGCTTTTGTGTCGCAGCCCCATGATTTCGTCGATTTCACCTTGTGCATCTTGCGTCCATGCCGTGACTTCTAGACAGTCAGGCAGGCTGTGCTTGGCAACGACCAAGGAGTGGTAGCGAGTGGCGGTGAAAGGGTTAGGCAGTCCTTCAAATACGCCGATATCCGCGTGGTACATTGCAGAGAGTCGTCCATGCATCACTTGCTTCGCCCGAATTACCTCACCACCAAAGGCTTGCCCAATGCTTTGATGTCCCAAACAGACACCGAGCAGGGGGATTTTGCCTGCAAAATGTCGAATGGCATCCAAGGAAATCCCTGCTTCATTGGGCGAACAAGGGCCAGGGGAAATTACCAAATATGCAGGGTTGAGTGCCTCGATTTGCTCAAGGCTGATTTGGTCGTTACGAACCACATGCACGTCTTGCCCTAACTCGCCAAAATACTGAACGATGTTATAGGTAAAACTGTCATAGTTATCAATCATCAACAGCATTTTCGATGCAAGCCCTAGAATCCAATCGGTATAGCGCATCTATACTTTTTAGGTACGCCAAATTGTACTCAAAAAAGTATAGGTGCGAATAAAAAGGCCGCTCAACAGCGGCCTGAAATTGTAGCATGAATCTTTGCAGCTTTATCATGCCTGATGCTGATGCTTTGTACAGATGATACGAAAAAAATATCGGCACGTTTGAGTCAAGATGATCGCCGCCTTGAGGGCGACTGAGTGTTGCAAACAGAACGGTATTGCGAGCACGCTAGATTTTTTGCACCAAAAAAGAGCACTAATAAATCTTTGCTAAAATTTGATGCAAGATTTGGCATCTTTTTTGTGCGTTTGCATTCGGCAGATGCAGTATCAAAATCAATTTTATCGTATCCTTGGCGTAGTCAAATCAACGCGAAACCTTGAATTCAGGCAAAGTGCCATAAGTTGGTACGCCCTTTGCTTGGTAAAGGCACGGTTTTACGTTTAGCCGCACCTACAAGGTGCATCACGCGATACTGGAGCATTGTGAGCATGGCCAATAAAGTCCTTCAACTGATCAAAGAAAATGACGCAAAATGGGTCGATTTTCGCTTTACCGATACTCGCGGCAAAGAGCAGCACGTTTCATATCCTGCTTACACCATTGAAGAAGAAACCTTCGAAGTCGGTAAGATGTTTGATGGTTCATCAGTTGCTGGTTGGAAAGGCATTGAAGCATCTGACATGATTTTGATGCCAGATGCTGAAACCGCATTCATGGACCCGTTCTTTGAAGAAGCCACTGTTGTGGTCACTTGTGACATCATTGAGCCTTCAACCATGCAGGGCTACGAGCGTGA
>JAYXXU010000192.1:0-2200 GCA_036019135.1 Pseudomonadota bacterium
CTAGATGGTGTATTTAGCCTTGTCAAAACTTTGGGTAAAAAACCCACTTTTCAGTTGGGCTTCAAGGAGTGGACGGAATTTTGGCCAGATTAAGCCCTTAACTCCTGTAGAACCTCGGGGTGCCGAATCGCAATTTGAATCAGTGAGCGTGCTGCTCCAGATGGTTTGCGCCGCCCCTGCTCCCACTCTTGCAATGTGCGTCGAGATACACCCAGTAGCTCTGCAAAAGCCGACTGAGAAACGCCGACTTTTTGACGGGCTTGCACAACATCAGGCAGGGCGATCTGATGTTTCGCAGCGGCACAACCTGCAATCATCTCATCAACAGATTGCAGCAGTTCAGCATTTAAGTCGCGCTTTTGATCACGCTCAAGCAGTTGCTGTTCAGAAAGAGGCATTGAGTTTCTCCACCAGTAGACGCAGGGTCTTTTTACTGAACTGTACGTCAATGACGTATTAATGGCAAATAAACAGCCCCACTTTTCAGCGGGGCTTGCCTCCTCTCAAGACTGATTCGACTGACCATGAAGCTGCCAGTAGCGTAGGCGTTCGTAGTTGTCGGCGTTCCAAGGGTAGTAATTGATGTAGTTGTGTGGAATATGAATGCCAGCGTGTCGCGCTATCGTGGTTGCGTCCACTGATCCTGAGATGAAGTGTTCATGCACCGATGCAGCGGCGTGCGGATTCATACCCTTAATTCCTGCATGGTAGTGCGCCCACCAGCTTCGCAAGAAGTGCATGTTTACCACAAAGCGGCGTAATAGCTCTTGGTCGATCACGGGTGCGGTTTGGACGTGGGGTTGTGGCTGAGGGTGAATGATACTTTTAACGTCCATGTTGGCGAGGTATCGCTTAGCATCTTCAAAGTGTACGGCCAGCAACTCATGGTATGAGTTGATGTTGAAATGGCGATTGTGGCGTGACCACATTTCGGCGCGTGCGCTGACATTACCCGATACGCGCTGATCGACGATTTCTTTCAGGACACTTTTTTGTTCGGGGGTGATTTTGTGGCGTGGGGTGTAGCTGGTAAGGCTTTGAATCAGGGCCTCGGTGGCGCGGCGTTCGCAGTCGATGAAGTAGCGGCGGGCGGTTCTGCCCTGCTCGTTGTTTTCGACCATTGAGAGTTCTTTCGCGGTGTCGAGGGTGAGGTGGTATTCGATACTGGTTTTTGCGCCTGAACGACTACCCGACTGATAGTTTCTTATCGTTTCACATTTTTGTGAAACCATAGAATAGTCTTGACTTTCAACAAACTCGTAACGCTTGATTCGGGTTTTGATCCAGTCAGAAAACTGGCGTTGATTTTTCAAATAAGTATGCAACTGACGTGCATCAACAACAGGCTGTTTGATTCCACCAATTTCACCTTCAAACACTTCAATCAGTGTTGATGAAGTTGGATCGACAGAAACGATAGACGGATTTTGGGCGGTGTTAGTCATGGCTGACTCCTACTGAGAAAGGAAACAAGCCACCTTTGAAACGCCAATTTCATAGGGTGGCAGGTTGAGTAAGATTGGCGTACCAGTCAGTAGGTGCTGGCGCATCCGAAGATGCTCCTACCCAACCTGCCATAAACGCGCAGGTGCGGGATATGGGATTTTTTTGCACACACGCAAAAAATCCCAAATTTTGGACAATAAAAAACCGCTATTGCGGCCATTACTGACCTACTGAAACGCAGGACGCCAATCCTGTCACCCGATTTTGCGGGTGCAGGGTTAGAGTATGTGGAAAGTGTTGGGTTGTCAAATCCCTTCTCTTGCGCTAGATCGAGCGTTAATTGAACGGTAGCACTCGGTGGGTGTGGCTAATCGCGACAATTACGGGTTAGTATCGACCTGCCAAAAGAACAGTATGTTGCACATGCTTTGGCTAAAAAACAGCTTCGCCACATCAGTAAATACACTAGGGGAATATCTTGGAGTTTTTAATTAGTTTTTTCAGCTCATTTTTTATTTCAGCTTACTTAGGCTTGATTATAGCCGCGGCCACCCTCTCCCTTAAAAAGGGGCACGTATTTTATATATTTAAAAAATCCACCGAAAGAAATACAACCTCATGGTTTTTTTAGCCTTAATGATCCTTTCCATTTTAGCTATTTTTTTAAAACCCATCTGGTCGATGCGCAAAAAATATACCATACCGCCAACCTAGAAATACCATACTTAATAGGTATATTTTTTGGAATTGTGAC
>JAYXXU010000193.1:0-10281 GCA_036019135.1 Pseudomonadota bacterium
AAACATTAAAAAAAATATAAGCCCAATGATGGTTTTCACAGCAATAGCAGCAATAATAATAACTATCTGGAGCAGTTTCCCAGACACAGTCCGAAGCATGTATTTTACCAGTTATCAAAAATCAGGCGCAGTTGGTGAATTAGGTACGTTTGGAGATTCGTTTGGGGCACTTAATACACTATTTTCTGGTCTTGCATTTGCAGGGATCATATTGACCGTAATTTTGCAATCCAAAGAGTTGCGCGAAACTAGAGAGGAGCTGAAAGGTCAGAGAGGAGAATTTGAAAAACAGAATCTTCAGCTCAGAGTACAAGCCTTTGAAAGCATCTACCTTGCAATGATGAGTCAAAAAAAGGATGTTACCAACGATCTACAAATCAATCAGCTTGGATTGGCTAATCTGTATCATGAAATAAGACAGGCCGAAAAAACATCTAGGCAATTAGACCTTCATGAAAGGGATATGTTCAATTTTCAGTCTCAAGCTAAGCAAAATTATATTTACAAAATTACCAAAAAACCATCTATTAAAAAAATAAACAGGTCGATTGAATTAGATGAAATGATAGCTCTAGACTATATTAAAAACATAGATTCAATAAAAGTACTATCTGCAAAACCGCTTATTAGAGAGATAACCACGTTATTCGATTATTTTTACAAAGAGAGCTGGGATGATTTTTATGAGAATATGCTAGAAGATTATTTTTCAGCGTATTTTAGAATATGCTACCAAATACTAAAATTCATTGATGACAATAGTGCACTCAAGGCCACTTATCACGATCCAAACAGCTCATACACATCCATACAAAAAATATACTCTGATATTTTCAGATCTCAGCTTTCGAGTCATGAGCTAAAAATAATTTTTTATAACTGCCTTGGAAAAGTCGGATCAAGGCATTTTAAGCAGCTCGCGGAAAGATATGGACTATTCGAACACCTACCGTTCGACCCCCTTTCCAAGAAATACGATCCACACGCTACGTTCAAAGAGGCTTATCAGTACGAACGATCTGCTTTTGAGAAAAGCGAAGTTTGGAATAAATACTTCGATGAAATCGAAGATCCTGTTAAAGGTAGGGCTAATCGTCGAAAGTATAGAATCAAAGAATTATCCTATAAAAGACATATTCTTAAGAAAACCTCTTATAAAAGAAGGAATCGACAATCAACACACTCAGAGATATTGCCATGATTCGGAAGCCGTCTGCATATGGCTTATTAGCCACACAATCACCCCTTCCATCCAATCCCACCCGTAACCGCATGAGCAATCAGCCGATCTTCGACGTTCTGCCCAACTCCTTTGAAGAGATGCTGATCGTACCAATTTTCATGCGACTGTCGCTGATTTGATCTGGACTGCTGAGCATGCGGAGATGGGCGAGCTTGTTTTTCGGCATGCTCAGCCAGTCCAGCAGCATCTTTGGGTAGGCGCAGCTTAGGCGCTGGCTGAATCGTATCTTCCGCCTTCATCTGAATCGGCTTAAAGTTCTCGATTCTATTTTGAGTGGCAGGTGTGGTGATTGGAGCAGCCACCTGTGCAGGGACTGTTGCCGCTTCCATCGTAGGGGCTGATTGACGCATAGCGTTTGCCCGATCCTGTCTTAATGCCTGTACTGCCCGATCAGCAGTGATGGACGCCCTATTTCTGCCCTTTTTATCGTAATAGGTCATTGTGCCATCTGATATGCGCCCCAGTTGCGTTTTCATGCCTTTGGGCAAGGCGACCGATGCAAACTCTAAGGCAAGATCTCGACCAGCGGCTGTTTCATCATTCGACACTCCAGCGCGATAGGCCTGTAGATGTTTACGCTTCTCACCTGTCAAATACTCCGCAAAAATCCGCTCCTGCAACTCAGGTGTGAATTTCTGATTCGGATCGATTTTCAACGCACTGACCGCTTCTCTTGTCGTACTGGGGATCGTCTGATACTTACCAGCGGCAAAGATACGGTCTTTGTGCTTTTCTGGTAGTGCTTGGCGACGCATCAACTCAGCAACAGTCATGTTTGAAAGGTCTATTTTGGGTTTATTGCGTGAATCACCCGCACTGCCTTGATTGTATGAGTTGTAATCCCCCTCACCTGAGCCAATCAACCGTCCCAGCGCGCCACCTGTATGGTCATCTGTGGGTTTAGATGCCCCAGATTGGATTCCTCTCAGTTTTTGCACACCCTCTGCCAGTTGCTCCTGCTCCACTCTTAGATTTTCAGCAATAGCAGCCTTGGCCTCCTCATTGCCAAACGCAGCAGCAACGTGTGCCATTTTTTCGCCCACCCAATTCAATACCTTCTGACCAGTCTCAGTGCTCCCAAGCACCTCATTAGCCTTCTCACCAATCGCCTGACCAGCTTTTGCGGCGATTGTTACAGCGAGCGCTTTGATAAAAAAGGGCGCTAACGCAGCAACTCTGAGTCCGTTTAGAAGCGATGATTTTGCTTGGCGATTCGCCGTTGCCGCAATCGCTTTTTGTGTTTCATCACTTTCCATCTTGGATTCTTTACGCCATGCACCCAAGAATTTCAGTGTGCGCTGCGCTAAGCCCAACTGCTTCTTCTCGGATGGACTACCTGTCACACTGCCCAGCATCTTCAGTGGTGCAGATAACTCACGCATCGCACCAATGGTCGGATCAACCTGATCTGACACATTCAAATGTGCAGTGAGTCGATCAAAGTTTGCATTAAACGCATCTAAAAACCGCTCACCCACCCCTCCTCGATCTCGTGGTGTAGCAGCCTCCTCAATCGAATCAGCATTTGCCCCAATAAACCGCCCATTTGCACCACGCAATGGCCGACTGACAGGTTGCTGGTGTCGTGGCTGGGCAACCGCTTCCATTTGCCGTACCGTCTCCATATCAGGCCGACTGATTGCCGCAATCTGGCGTGAAAGTAAGCGCTGTTGCGATGATTTGGCTTGATCCATCTGGTGTTGCGCCAACTGATTGGATTGCAGGATCAAATCAGCCATCGCCTCGATATTCTTCTCAATCGACACCAGTAGTGGCATGACCAGATCCGCTTGAATAGCGCTCGATGACTCACCAATCAAGAACCCTGTTTTCGGGTTGTGTGGCAGCTTCAACGTATACTCTTGAGACATGATCTAAACTCCTACACCCTGACGACCTGAACCAATGCCATAGCCAAGCAGCGCTTCATGACTAATGAATGGATCAATCTGGACAAACCCCACATTCAACATGATCAGCCCACCTTCAGCCTCATGCGAAAAGCCCACAGATACCACTTTGACAATTGGCCGCAGATCCAAATAATCCTCAAACATCCCCTTGTCTGGGGCTGAGCGCAACGACAGGACAAGCGCATACTCTGCTGGCACGCCATAAGTGCCATCTTTGGCAATCATCTGATGGGACTTTGCCAACAGCCACCGTCGAATCAACCCATCAGGACGATCATAACAACTCACATTCAACAGCATGTTTTCCCGAACACCCATTGATGCAAGCTGTAACCCACTACCACTAATCGCCACATTCTCATGGGCAATATTGATGAACTCACTCGGTTCAACAGTCGGTGCATGCACATCTAAGAAATCAGCAATAGCCGTTGGATCGAATCCCGCTGGGCAATTAAAATCCTGAACACTTAATCTAAACTCATTGGACTTCTGGAGCATATGCGCCATGGATGACTCATAACGACGCTGTAGCATCTCTAACGCTGTGGTCATGTGTGACTACTCCAAGTCCAGATCAGCATCACCAGCATCTCGTGCTGATCGATCAAACAAATCACACAACTTTTTAGCCGACTCATCATCCAAGCGACCAATCTTAGACAGCACGATTAACCCCTCATCACGGGTCAAGCCAATATCCTTCATCTGACTTAACGTGCTGACCACCATACTGGCCTCTTGCATGGCCGTCATCCGTAGATCCTGCTCCTTCTGTGCCAGCGCTGCGGACGTCCCAGCATACTCAACGTCCCATACCCGTTGATCCTCTGTTGGCCATTTGCCTGTCTTGTAATACACATGCAGATCGATCAACCGCATAAAAGCATCCGCGCCTGCCACACGACTTCGCCGAATATCTTCCGCTGCATTGATATTGGTCTGTTGAGCCCCGCTATCACCGAACGACGCAGAACGATCCATCGCAAAACCCAACTCCGTTAGATCCACTCCCATCGATGCGGTGAGGATCTTGGCATACATCAGCATATGCTCAGGAGACAGATTCTGCTTACGGCCAGTCATGCCCAAATCTGCCTGTAGGGAAATCAACTGCTTTTCTTGGTAGATCGGCATCAGATTGATAATCTTGCCAAAGAACGGCTTGCCACTGGCCACCACCTTTCGTGCTTCCTCTGCACTGGCCGACAAAATCTTATTGGTGTTCTCCATGAACTTTTTGCGCTGGGCATCGTTCATATCGCTTGTATTGAGACCAAAGAAGCTCTCATCAATTGCATCGAGTAATGTCTGATTGGTCAGTGACGACATCATGGCCACAAAATCTCGATAGGCTTGCTCGCTGCCCTCTAGCAATGACCCTCCAGGTTCACCCACTCGTAGGGGCAACTGATCGTAATCATCAATCGCCAAGTGATCCAACACATAGGACGTTAAAAACCGACCAACCATCCGAGGCATCTTGAGTCGAACCATTTGACGACTGTCTAGTGGGATTGCATCATCCACCTGCATCCAGTTATCCAGCATAGGGCCATTGCGTGAGACCAAGAACCCAACGGTCTCTCCACCCTTTTCAAAGGGCAGCACACACTCTGGTGGAATATCAATATCCAATCCCCGTAGACCCACTCTTTTTTGGCCGATTGGCCGCATATACGCATCACCCTTGGTAATGCCATATCGGGTGATGGGCCAAACAATCTTATTGAATAGCTCATGCAGCGCGTCATTTAAGCCTTGGACGACATCGACAGCCTTTTGGTTGTCTGCATATTCAGCCTTGACCTTGATGCGCACCACATTACCCGTTGCCAAATCCCCACCCACAATTGACGTTACCCGAAAATCAACAGCGGTATTGACCAGCGTGTTCTCTAACATATCGTTGTGGTATCTAAACATCTCCCCCCGCGTCATAAATGGCCGCTCCAGCAGATGCAAGCCAGTGACTCGTGCCAGATCAGAGCCTTGATGGAACGCGGTCTCTCGCAACGCACGGGCAAAATCCATACCCTGTGCAAGATTGCCACCACCAACCGTACGGATACGACCGACAGAGACTTTGCCTGTCATCAACATGCTATTCCAGTGCGACAGATGCTTGAGCATGCCCATCGTTAAATCCCCAGTGTTAAGGCTTCGGTAATCCAGAGAACTCTGATGCAGAGCCTGATTTGGTATTGGCGTGAATATGGATCGTCAAGCTGACCGTCATGGCCTGAATATCCGTTGCGGAGTAGATCAGCCCTTGTGCCTGTAGCGCTCCCGTAGTGGTCAGCATTGGGCTATCAATCTCGACTCGCTCTGTAGCGATTAAGCGAATGGTCTTGGCTTTAAGTTCCAACACGTCATCCGCCCACAATTGAATATTGGCATGGGCTATTTTGCGCCATGCTGTTTCGTTGGCCGCATTGCCATTGCGATGACCCACAATGATGGGGTGATTGCTATCCCCCCCCATAAACTCAACCCATACTTTTGCATCAACCCGTAACAGTCGATCTGTTATCTTGCCGTCATCACCAATCGGATACAGCACCTCAGCAACCCAGCCTTTTGCAGGGGTGACACCTTGGATCTGTACCCGATATTGTTTTTTGGCAGGATCGACGCTGACCACTTTGGCAGGTACTAAGCCTTGCATCACTCACCCACCTTGGCGTGGTCTGCCAGCCATAACATGCTAAAAGTTTCGATAGGTCGTGCTGGCAGAGCATGTAAGACGTGAGCACAAGTCAAGATGGCTTGCGGTTGATCCCCGATCATTAACACCTGACCCGCACGAAGCCTTGGATCATAAGCGATGGTCTGAACGCTTCGACGCACCAGCACCTTGCCCAAATTACGTAGCTCACGGCCAGATCGATTCGGTGCAAAGCCAGACAAGCGATGCTTGACCTGCTGGGGAGTGCTGGCATGCTCACCATCGACATCAGCGCTATAGGCATTCGGCACGGTCAAGCCTTCAATCATTGGGCTTTGGGTCATACCCACACCCAGACGATTAACCAATCCAGCAACGCTGGGCTGCTGCAATAGATCCTCAATCCGCTGAACGAACAACTGTCGTTGGCCGGTCTGTGGATGCAATGCACCATATATGACTGCACCCTCCTCCTGTAACCGCTTGGCAATGGCCAGACTGGGGACTTCTCCTTGACTGAGATTAAAGCGTGGTAGACGAATATCTGAGGCAAATGACAGATTCATGCCTATCGCACGATAGATACTGGCGACCGTACAGTTTTCCAGACCCAATGCACGCGAAGCTGGTAAAGCAGCAGGTAGGGTCTCAGTCAGATTGGCAGTCACTTTATGTAGTGCGGTAACCGCCCCCATGCCATTGACCTGATTGGATTGCAGTAGCTCATACTTGATGATGGTCATTGGCCAACCACCCACCTTGATCTTGCCACCTACATGCAAGAGATGGTCATAGTCTGGATGGGCGATGATCATCATCTCTGCACTGGCAATACAAGGCACCATATCCGTCCGCAACCGTAGCTGCCAGATTGATCCCGCCGCCAACGGACTACCAGAAAGTTCGACGCGCATAGCGAACCCTGCCATCCTCTGGCTCATAGTTGTATCGGAGGGTCACAGCATTTTCGGAAAAGGCCTTTTGCTGAATGCTTTCTTCAAGCTGGCCGACCAAGCTTGCGGCTTCAGATGATGACTTACCAAAAATCGGCACACCCGCAGGTTGGGCGGACTCCAACAGATTGGCATTGGCTTGCTCGACATAGGCCAAAAACAGCTTCCTGATATCAACCCATTCGCCCATCTCGATAGGCTGAGCGCGTGCTTGCTCAATGCTAAAAGGATCAGGACGCCATTGGTTTGATCCTGCATAAGCCAGATATAGCTGCATGGCTTGCGTCAGGCAGGCTTCAATCTCAATATCGTCCAGCATCACACCAGGTAGTGTCTTGAGTGCAAGGTGTGATTGCTGAGCGATTTGACCCGCTGTGAGTATGACCGCCATGGCTTATAGCCCCAATGCACCGAGTACGCTATTGGTTGCCCCCTGTACCACTGCCCCAACCCCTTGAGAGACGGCACGGCTGAGGATCTGGCGTAGCTCTGCGGTCACGGTGATCCCTGCTTCTTGTAACAGCAGATCAGGGGTCAACAACTGGCCATCTGGTCGCTCAATCTCAAAGAAATAGGCATATTTGATTGAGGCGCTAATCATCAACGCGGTGGACTGTCCTTCAAAATCGCCAGTTGGGGTGTCTACCATGAATTTGATGTCGCGCAAACGATAACGGTGTGTCCAGTGGTCTGGCGTGCCGTTATAGACCCATCCATGAATGCGAACTGTTTTGGGCATGATGGCAATCGCTGCCAATACTTTGCTGACCTTGCCGCCGTCCTTTTCATAGAGGCTGACACTTGAGTCATACAGGTTCTGTAGGCTGGAGTTGATGGCTCGCTCACCACCACCAGGTAAAGCAACCACTACAGATTCTTTTTGGGTCAGAATCGGAATAGGGAATTCTTTACAATTGATATAGAAGCCAGAGAAATAGTCCAGCTCGAAGGTGAAGTCTTTGGCCAGTGTATTCTGCCCTGATGCAACGGTGGCTTCATACAATGCTTGGGCTTGTGTCAGTGCGTTCATATGCGCCCCTAAACCAGTGGTGGTGATGGTTTATTATCAGGGCGTGGCACAAGGGGTTTGGGGCGTGTGCAGAGTTTGGCTGTCCTCCTTGCTCACATCGCACAAACTGCCAGAAGGCGGTCTGATGTTTAAAAAAATCTCACTCACTCAATCCCGTTAAAAGTGGCTGTAACTGGCCTTCAACCTTGGCGATCTCGGCTTGAGCGAATTGAATTCGAGATTTCAAATCCAGAATTCGAGATTTCAAAGGCAATCGAACCGATCTCTTCAAAATCGCTTTTGTAGCGGCGAACCAACTTGATCACGCTGGCATGTGGCAAATCCAGCCCTTGCGCAATCGCTAAGCTAGTCGTCACTGGTTGACCGTTTTCAGCGGTCACAATTTCAAACCTCATTAACGCTGTCATGTGCAGACTCCAGATACAATCGGAATGAAGATGCTGGCGAGGGGGCGTCCTCATTTGCTCAGGTGATTGCCAGAGGTCGAAAAGCGCAATTAGAAGACGCTGATGCTGTCAGTGATCCTATTGATACACTACAGGTTTGCATTCAAGTTTGTGACAGCCTTAGCGATTTGCGGGAGTGGGCAAAAGCCTCACAGAAAAATGTACAATCTGCGCCTGTACTAGGTGCGGATAATCTGATGGATGCAAAAAAAGCTAATCGTACAGAATGGCGTGATTTTCCTGATGCGGTGATTGTACATTCTACTGGTACAATTGCTGAGCATATCGACTATCAGGCAGCAAAATCTGGAGATGTTGAAGCCGCGCTAAGGCTTGTAGATGATTTCCTTACTCGTGAGGCTCTACTCAGCATTAAAGCTCTGATTGATAAGGGCAAGGGCGAGATGATCGTCGCTGTACACGCCGAGGAATTGAGTGGACGGAATCAAATTCCCATCGTCTTTGCCACCTTGCTGGAGAGTTATTTAGGCGTAGCAGTTGATGAGGATATTGTTCAAGCTGAACGTGCTTATCGAACAGGCGCAGACGGTTTTGGTCGATTAGTCAAAAAGGTATTATTTGAAGGAACAGTTATTGCGGATGCGCGTTACCTGATCGTTGACGATGCAGTGACTCAGGGCGGAACGATTGCTGACCTAAAAGGCTATATTGAAGAAAATGGCGGTGTGGTGATCGGTGTGGTTGCCTTGATGGGGAAGCCTCATTCAGCTAAACTGGCTATTACAAAAGCTACCCTTGGCCAGTTGCGAAAGGCTGCTGGTCAATCTTTAGAGGTGTGGTGGTATGAACAGTTCGGTTACGATTTTTCCAGACTTACCGAGTCGGAAGCAAGATACATCGCCAAGCAAATCCACCGCTCGGGCATTGACGCCGCCCGAGATCGACTCTTTGCGGCAAGACAAACGGAATACAATCGCTAAGGTGCGTGAGCATCTCAAGACTGTACCGCTGAAATTGAGTATCTAAGAAAGGCTCCACTGAAAAGTGGGCTTTTTATAATTGATTACGCCATCAAGGACAAGAAGCCTAGATCTGGCGCATATAAGAATATGCAGAGTTTGGCTGTCCTCTTTACTCACATTGCAAAAACCGCCCGAAGGCGGTCTTATGTTTAAAAAAATCTCACTCACTCAATCCCGTCAATAGCGGCTGCAACTGGCTTTCAACCTTTGCGATTGCGGCCTGTAATCCGCCGCGTTTCCCTTTCCACGCATTCAGACCTTTGCCGTGATGGCTAGCATGGTCTTGTTCAGTCTCGAACGCATTGCACAAGGCGGCATGCTCACGAATAAGATTCGTGCAATCATGATTGATCAATGCACGGGCTTCAAAAAAGGCTTTAACCAGTGACACCTTGAAAGCAACAACAGTTTGCGTGTTCTTCAGCAAAGTCATCAGTAGTGTTGCCTGTGCTTCGTTCAAGACAGCAACCCGCCGAACCTGACGACCACCAGCCGTCATAAAGGGTCGCATTTCAAATGCCACCCCTCCAAATAACTGCAAGCTGTTAATGTGGGGCTTACATAGTTACAGCACGGCCTTGTGGGTCACTTGTGAGCCCTGCGCAATCGCTAGGCTAGTCGTCACTGGCTGACCTTTTTCAGCGGTCACTATTTCAAACTTCATTAACGCTGTCATGTGCAGACTCCAGATACAGTCGGAATGAAGATGCTGGCGGGGTGGTTGACTGCTAGAACCACCGTTCGGTGATCAGCCTAGCCAGCTCAACCAGCGTACAACTCACAAAAGCCTGTTTTTGGCATGGTGCAGGTTATGAGTCAGAGTGATTAAAGCTGACCAACCATTCGAAAATCGGGCGGAACGAGTTCCTTTGCACAGCCGGCATGACATCTCTGAAAGACTATATTTTTAGGAGATCCAATCGCTTTTCAGTTAAACGGTGGGGCTTTTTACCCAAAGTTTTGACAAGGCTCAATACAGCATCTAGTATCAAGGACTTACACAAGCCCTCGAAAAAAGGGTTTTTCGGCAGAAACGCTGATTATT
>JAYXXU010000194.1:0-1791 GCA_036019135.1 Pseudomonadota bacterium
AGCGCATTAAAAAAAGAGCCTGAGCCGATGCTATACAACAATGGCAATGCGCCAAAGACATTGGAATGATTGCCTTGACCACCAATCCCCGCGACTGCAATGGCACGTGGAGCGTATGTGTGCCGAATATGATTGAGTTTGGCGGCGATTTCGGTAATCGCTTGATCCCAAGAAATCTGCGCAAATGTGCCATCAGGCATTTTTTTCAGCGGATGTGTGACCCGCTGTTGATGATGCACACTGTTTGGAATCGCAAAGGCCTTGTTGCAGATATAGCCTTGGGTGGTTGGATTACTGCTGTCGGCTCTGACTTTGACAATTTTATTGTCTCTGATATCAAGTTTGACCCCACAGTTGTGTGAGCACAGAACACAGACGGAAGATAAATCAGTGGCATCGGCAGGCACAAGTGCTGGCGTATCCTGAATTTTGGCAATGGCAGTCATTAGGGCATTCTCCTCAATCTTAGATCAAACGAATGCTGTCATTTGGCTTAGTCAGTCGCTCAAAACCCTCGCGTACTGCCCAAAACAAGCGCTCCGTTGGGAGCTTTACGATAGATTCCTAAATAGAACTTGTCAGTCAATAATCAGCCAGTTTGTTGGTTGGAGGGTATTTGATCAGGTTAGTGCACAGTAGAATCGATCATTGTGAGACATAGACGGGTTGACCCATCGCATAGGTCGCTTGGATACAGCGTTCATCACCCAGAATGGTAAAGGCAAATAAATGCTCAGTTAAATCCGTCACACCTGCCAGTCGGAAGGCCAGTTCAGGCAGTCGTTCAAAATCCAAAACCACAAAATCAGCCTCTTTGCCAGTCTCAAAATTGCCGATGAATTCATCCAAGTACAAAGCGCGTGCGCCGCCGAGTGTGGCCAAATACCAACCACGCAAGGCAGAAGTCGGGCGTTCATGCACTTGGCTGACTTTATAGGCATCGGCCAACGTACGAATCAGGCTAAACGATGTTCCCCCACCGACATCAGTGGCCAGTCCAACACGAATGCCCTGTTCCGTCATCTGGGCATAATCAAAAAAACCACTGCCCAAAAACAAATTCGACGTGGGCGAAAACGCTACGGCCGTGCCATCTTCGCGCATGGCCTGCTGCTCGCGTGCTGATAAATGAATGCCATGCGCATAAATGCTGCGCGCGCCTGTCAGTCCATAGTGGTCATACACATCCAAGTAATCTAGCCGTTCTGGAAAAAGCGACTGAACCCATGCTATTTCATGTTTGTTTTCAGATAAATGCGACTGTACATGCAGATCAGATCGACTGTGAAATAGCTCACCCGCCAGTTGCAGTTGGGTGGGTGTTGAGGTGGGTGCAAATCTTGGTGTGATGCTATAACGCAAGCGCGCCCGACCATGCCAGCGCTCAATCAGATCAGCACTGTCTTGGGCAGACTGTTCGGCGCTATTACGCAGATTGTCTGGACTGTTGCGATCCATCAAGACTTTGCCACACAACATGCGCAGATTGTATTGCTCAGCACGTTGCATGAATGCATCGACACTGTGGGGATGCACGGTTGCAAACACGGAGGCCGTGGTGGTGCCATGCGCTAACAACCGCTGAATGAAATAATCCGCTGTATCGGCACAGATTTGAGGATCAGTAAAGCTCGCCTCAGTCGGAAAGGTATAATCATTTAGCCAGTCGAGCAGTTGCCGCCCATAAGACCCAATCACCTTGCTCTGTGGGTAGTGGCAATGGGTATCAATAAACGCAGGCATGATCAGTTTGCCGCGATAATCAATCATCTCAAGCGTGGATTGCTGTTC